>DASPJG010000648.1:0-4426 GCA_035628755.1 Pyrinomonadaceae bacterium | reverse complement strand
GGCGGGACGACCCACGAGGGCATCCCCGTCTTCAACACCGTCGCCGAGGCTGTGCGGGATGCGGGCGCAAACGTCTCGATCATCTACGTGCCGCCGCCGTTCGCCGCCGACGCCATACTCGAAGCGGCTGACGCCGGGATGCCGCTCGTCGTCTGCATCACGGAGGGCATCCCCGCGCTCGACATGGTGCGGGTGAAGCGTTTTCTGGAAAGCAAGCAGACGCGACTCATCGGGCCGAACTGCCCCGGCATCATCTCGCCCGGCAAGTGCAAGATCGGCATCATGCCCGGCCACATCCACAGAGAAGGGCGCATCGGCGTCGTCTCGCGTTCGGGGACGTTGACGTATGAGGCGGTCGGGCAGTTGACCGCGCTCGGACTCGGACAGTCAACCGCCATCGGCATCGGCGGCGACCCCATCATCGGCACAACGCACACCGACGCGCTCGCGCTGTTCGAGGCCGACCCTGAGACCGAAGGCATCGTGATGATCGGCGAGATCGGCGGCACCGCCGAAGAGGAAGCTGCCGCTTACGCCAGGGAGCACGTGACCAAGCCCATCGTCGCCTTCATCGCCGGGCAGACCGCCCCGCCGGGACGCCGCATGGGGCACGCGGGCGCGATCATCGCGGGCGGCAAGGGCACAGCCGCCGAGAAGATGAGCGCGCTCGAAGCCGCGGGCATCCGCGTCGTCCACTCGCCCGCCGACATCGGCACGGCCATGCGCGACGCTTTAGGCGCGGGCGCGGCGGCCTGAAATTTTCTCTACCATAAATCATCACTTCGAGGAACATTGATGTCGGAACAAATCGGAAATCTCACTTTCGGAATCATCAAGCCCGACGCGGTGCGCAACGGGCGCGCGGGCAGCATCATTCAACGGATCACTGACGGCGGTTTCAAACTGCGCGGGATGAAGTTGATCCACATGACGCTCAAAGAAGCGCAGGGGTTTTACGCGGTACACGCGGAGCGGCCATTCTTCGGCGAGTTGACCGAGTTCATGTCGAGCGCGCCCTGCATCGTGATGGCGTTGGAGAAAGAGGGCGCGGTCAAGTCATGGCGCGACCTGATGGGCGCGACCGACCCGGCGAAGGCCGACGAGGGCACGATCCGCAAAGAGTTTGCCACCTCCATCGGCGAAAACGCCGTCCACGGCTCGGACTCGGAAGAGAACGCGCGCATCGAAATCAGTTATTTTTTCAGTCAACTGGAATTGATTTAGTAAATCGTGAATCGTGAATAGAGAAAGACGGTTTTAATCTATTCACGATTCACGATTCACGATTCACGAGGCTTTTATGTCAATCATCAGCGATGTCATCGAAAACACGAAGGCGATCATCAAGGGGATGAGCGTGACGTTCTCTTACATCCCGAAAGAGAAGTGGACGGTGCAATACCCGGAAGAACCGGTGACGATGCAGCCGCGCTATCGCGGCCAGCACCTGCTGCACGTAGACGAACTGGGGCGCGAGAAGTGTGTGGCCTGTTTCCTGTGCGCCGCCGCTTGCCCGTCCGATTGCATCTACATCATCGCCGCCGACGACCCGCGCCCGCCAGAGGAGCGCACGGGCGTGGACGAGCGTTTCGCACAGGTCTACAACATTGATTACGGGCGGTGCATCTTCTGCGGCTACTGCGTCGAGGCGTGCCCGAAGGATGCCATCACGCACGGCTACAACTTTGAACTTTCCGTCTACAATCGCGCCGATCTGTTGAAGACCAAAGACGACCTGCTCATCACCAAGCAGAAACAGTCGCCCAACTACCGCGTCGCCTTCGCCGACGAAGACGTGGACTCGGAATATAAAGAGGTCTGACGGAAAATTTCCCGCAACAGACTTGAACTCGAAAGCCGCCGCGTGTTATTTGCACGCGACGGCTTTTCGCTTGGTCAGTGGGTGGCGGTCGGTTGCCCGTGGCCGGTAGTTTGATCAAATCTTGGGCTGCCCGCGCGCCTTCCACATACGACTGACAATTGACTGCTGACAGTTAACAACCGGCAACCGGGAAATGAAGTAACACGTGAACCACTCTCTGATCGAGACGCATGAAGTTTCAAAGCATTACCGGATGGGCGCGACAACGGTTGTGGCACTGGATCGCGTGTCGGTCGCGGTCGAGGAGGGTGAGTTCGTGGCGTTGCTCGGCACGTCCGGGTCGGGCAAATCAACTTTGCTGAATTTGATCGGCGGGCTGGATCAGCCAAGCGAGGGCGAGGTGGTGTTTGACGGTCGCTCGCTCGCGCCGTTCACGAAGCGCGAGATGGCGCGTTATCGCAGGCACTCGGTCGGGATGATCTTTCAGAATTTCAATCTCATCACGACGATGACCGCCGCCGAAAACGTGGAACTCGCGCTCGCCTTCGGCGGCCTCGCCGGGCGCGAGAGAGAGCAGCGCGCGGGCGAACTGCTGGCGCGCGTCGGCCTCGGCGAGCGCGCGTCGCATCGTCCTTCCGAACTCTCCGGCGGCGAGCAACAGCGTGTCGCCATCGCCCGCGCGCTCGCCAACCGCCCGCGCGTGCTGCTCGCCGACGAGCCGACCGGCAACCTCGACTCGACCCGCGCGCGCGAACTGCTCTCGCTTCTCAGAGAGATGGTTGCCGACGACAAGCTGACCGTCCTCATGGTCACGCACGACCGCGACCTCGCCGCCCGGTTCGCCGACCGCACCATTCAAATGAGAGATGGAAAGATAGAAGGGATGAGAGATGAGAGATCAGGGATAAAGGCGGAAGGATGAATAAGAAAAGCGTTCGGGTCTATTGACTCGTAACTGCTACGGTTCATCGCCGTTTCTTGTCCCTCGCCCCTGATTTCCCCGGAGGTAAGAATCATGGCCGTTGCTTCTCAGGTGATGACGATTGAGTCTCTGCGTTCCGTGCCGCTGTTCGCGTCGCTGGACGACCGTGCGGCGCGGACGCTGCGTGATCTGATGACGGTGCGCGAGGTGCAGGCCGGGACGCTGCTGTTCAAGATGGGTGACCCCGGCGATGCCATGTATTTAATCGAAGGCGGGCGGGTGCGCATCTACATCCACGACGGCGACGGCGAAAACCTGACGCTGGCCGAACTGAGCGACGGCGACTTCTTCGGCGAGATGGCGATCATTGACGGGAAGCCGCGTTCGGCCAACGCGGCCATCACCGAGCAGGCGTGCCTCGCCGTGCTCGCGCGCGCGGATTTCCTGCGCTTCCTGCGCGACAACCCCGACGTGGCGTTGGAGATGGTCAGCGCGATCTCCGAACGCCTGCGACGCACCGACGAACTGCTGCGCCAGCGCGTCTCGCGCAACGTCAACGAAGAGGACGAGGCGCGCCTGACGTGGGCTGACCACGTGGCCGACTCGCTCGCGGCGTTCGGCGGCAGTTGGAGGTTCATCACCTACTCGTCAATCTTTCTGGTCATCTGGATTCTCCTGAACACGGTCTTGAGCACGAGGCTCGATCCGTTTCCTTACGAGTTGCTCGGCCTGCTGCTCGGCATCGTCGCGGGCGTGCAAGCGCCGATCATCATGATGTCGCAGAACCGGCAGGCGGAGAAGGAGCGGCTGCGCGCCGACCTCGATTTTCAGATCAACTTGAAGAACGAACTCGCCATTTCGGAAGTCCTGCGCCGCCTCGACGTGCTCGAAAGCGAACGTCTCCCGCTGCTCTTCGCCGAGCAAAAATCGGTCATCACAAGCGCGTCGGCGCGCGCCTCCGCGGGCGAGGATGGGAAGCATCCGGCGGCCTGAGCGTTTGCCTGCAAGGGCGTGCAAGAGGGCGCGGGTCGGGTTTTGGAGTTTGGCGCGAAGCGTCGTATCTTGGTCGGGCAATAATCGTATCTTAAATTCAGTTGGCGATTTTGAGTCCCGGCGAGGGCGCGCCCCTTCGCTCCCGCGCACGGACGTTTACACGCATGATCAAAGCAATTCTTTTCGACTTCAACGGCGTCATCATCGACGACGAACCGCTGCAACTCAAGGCCGCTCAGGACGCGCTCAAGGTTGAGGGCATCACGCTCACCGAGCAGGATTATTACGACTCGCTCGGCATGGACGACGTGACGTTTTTCCGCGCCGCCTTCGCCCGTGCCGGGCGCGAGTACACGGAAGCAGGCCTGAACCGCGTCCTTGAGGAATGGACGAAAATGCACCGCGAGTTGATCTCCGAAGAGTTGCCGTTGTTTCCCGGCGTCGTCACGTTTATCAAGTCGCTCGCGCGTCACTACCCGCTCGCCGTCGTCAGCATGGCGCGGCGCGCGAGCATAGAATACGTTCTCGAACGCGCGGGACTGGCGCAGGCTTTTACGGTCATCGTCAGCGCGGAGGACGTGAGCGCGTGCAAGCCCGACCCGGCCTGCGTCAATCGCGCGCTCGAAAAATTGAACGAGGCGCGCCGCGGGGGCGACGGGCAGAACGCGCTCGCGCCCGCCGAATGTCTC
>DASPJG010000647.1:0-4305 GCA_035628755.1 Pyrinomonadaceae bacterium | reverse complement strand
CGAGCGCTCTCAGGCGTTTCTGCTGCTCAGGCGTCTCCACGCCTTCGGCGACCACCTGCATCTTCAGCTTAGAAGCCAGAATCGCGATGGTCTCCACGATCCCGAGGCTCTCGTCTTCCAGACACATTCGATTGATGAAGGAGCGGTCGATCTTCAGGATGTTGATGGGGAAGCGGTGCAGGTAGCTGAGGGACGAATAGCCCGTTCCGAAGTCGTCAATACTGAGCTGGACGTTGATCGAGCGCAACTGCCGGAGCATGGCTGTTGCTACTTCGGCGTTCTCCATCACCACGCTCTCCGTGATCTCCAGCCGCAGGCATTGGGGGGCTACTTTGGTTTCGTTCAGAATGTCTTTGACCTGATCAACCAGATCGGCCTGTCTGAACTGTCTGCCGGACAGGTTGACGCTCATGGTCAGAGGCGTCTCGGAAGGGAACTCGGCTTGCCAACGTCGCAATTGACGGCAGGCCTGCCGCAATACCCACGTGCCGATGGGGAGGATCAACTCGGTCTCCTCCGCGACCGGGATGAATTCATCCGGTGATACCATCCCCCGTTTCGGGTGCTGCCAGCGCACCAACGCCTCGAAGCCTGTGATCTTGCCCGCCGCCAATGACACGATCGGCTGATAGTAGACTTCAAACTCCTCGCCTTCGACCGCCCGCCGCAGATCGGTTTCAAGTTGCAACAGCGAGATGGCGCGCGCGTGCATCAGCTTATCGAACACCTCGTAGCTGCCCTTGCCCTGCGCCTTGGCGCGGTACATGGCCGTGTCTGCGTCGCGCAGAATCTCCTCCGCGCTCTTGTAGTTCATGGTCGAGAGCGCGATCCCGACGCTTGCGCTCGTGAACACGTCGTGTCCGCCGAGGTTAAACTTGGTGAGCATCTCGCGCTTGATTCTTTCTGCCACGGTGAGGGCGTCAGCCGAGTGCTCAAGGCCGTTCAGGAGGATGGCGAACTCGTCGCCACCGAAGCGCGAGACCATGTCCTCAGGCCGGATACACATTTCCAGCCGCGCGGCCACGTCCTTGAGCAGGTGGTCGCCGAGCACATGCCCCAGACTGTCGTTGATGTTCTTGAAGCGGTCTACGTCGAGGAAGAGGACGGCGAACAGGTTGTCGGGATGTTGCTGCACCTGCTTGATGGAGACTTGCAGGTGATCCGTGAAGAGGGCGCGGTTTGGCAGGCCGGTGAGTTCATCATAGAAGGCCGCGCGGTGCAGGTGCTCCTCAGCCCGCTTGCGCTCCGTGATGTCCTGCGACTGCATGATAAAGTGCGTTGGCTTGCCCTGAGAATCGCCGACGGTCGAAGTGCTCACAGTCGCCCACACCTCTCGCCCGTCCTTGTGGATGTATCTCCTCTCCCGGGTGGAGGTGACCATTTTCCCGTCAAGCATCAGGTACATGTCGGTCAGGCTCTCACCGAGATCGTCGCGGTGTGTAACCGACTGAAAATTCGTTTGAAGCAGTTCCTCCTCGCTGTAGCCCAGCAGGTCGCAGAGCGAGCGGTTGACGCTCATCCAGCCGCCGTCAGTCCCGACGAGCGCCATCCCCGTAGCGGCGTGATCAAACGCGCTGCGAAAATGTTCTTCGCTCTCTCTGAGCGCGCAACTGATGCGCATCTGCTCCTCGGCATGCAGTTCGGATTGCGCGGCCTGCGCCGTGGTCGCCTCCAATTGTCTGCGGTAGGTCTGGTAGGTGAAGTAGATGATCCAGATGATCGGGATCGTGACGGCGAAGGCGTAGAACCCGCTTCCGGCGATCAATACTGCGGTGAGACCGGCAGCCGAAGCCCCCGCGAAGTACGTGACGGAAGTCCAGAAGTAATACTCTCTCCATGTCTGCCACAGAGGTTGATCGATCTTGAGCGACTCCCTGAAGGCTGCGATGCCGGAGTTCGCGGCATACTGGACGAAAGCCATGAGACCGACGGCTGCAATGAAGTTTGAGGAAAGCTGTCCGTGTGAGAGTTCGGGCAAAGAGCCGAAGCACCGTTCGACTACCATTGCGGTCAGGCAGGTGGAACTTCCGAGCAGCGCGCCGTTAAAGAGGCGCGTCAGCCACAGCTTGCTAAAGCGGAGGGTGGAGCAGATGGCTTCGGCAGTGGCGAGCAGAACGGCGACCTCGCCGCCGTAGAGCAGCATTGAGAGGAAGATGAAAGTGTCGGAAACGGTGATCTGTACTTTGAGACGCGAGAACTCGATGCCGATGCGAGAGCCGAGGAAAATCGTGACGACCGAGATGAAAAGAAGCCGCAGGTCGAGCTTTGAGTAGGGAAGGTAGATGAGGCTGTAAAGGCAAACCGCCGCGCCCGCTGCGATCAGGAGGCGCATGAATGGTTTGTTGTATCTCTTCCTGTTCAAGTCTATTTTTTACCTAAAGAGGGGTGGTGAAGTAACTGGAGCCACAGACTCGTTAAGCGAGTGGCGTGCCAGAAAAGGTTCGGGCGCAGAATTGCGGAATAGCCTGAGAAAACAGTGAAACGGTGAGCTTGAAGGTGAAAGGGCGGGCGTTCAAATTGCTCGATCCGGGCGTTGATAAGGCTAGTCCTATCAGTTTGGTGGAAATACGGTCAAACTCTGCTTCCAGAATCAGCAGGTGGGCGGCTCTGTGCGTTGGCGGAATCGTGCGCCCGCTCCTGCATGGCAGACAGCGGCAGCGCGGATGCCCGCAAGTTGCCGGTATCCGCGCTGCCGCTGTCTCTCGCATTTATCCCTGCGGATATGAGGCGACTGTTGTTGTGAATTATCTGCTCTTCGTAGTGGCTCCTGCCATGTTTGAGTAGGCCGAGTTGCTGCCGGAGTTGTAAGCGCGAACCCTGAAGCGGTAAGCGGTGTTCTTCACCAGTCCCGTGCCGGAAAACTTGGTGACGTTAGCTCCGACCAGCGCGACCTGTGCGAAGTTGGTGCAGGTCGCACCCGCGCACCGCTCGATCAGGAAGCCGTCCTCGTTTGCAGACATGTCCTTCCATGACAGGTTTAACTGCGTGGTCGAGGCGGCTGCTGCCAAGAGGTTTGAGGGCGCGGACAGAGCGACGACCGCGACATCCGGGATCGCCGCCATGGAGGCGGTCGGGTCGCCGTTCAGCAAGACCGAGTTGGATGTGTTTGCAACGTCGGAGACGAGCACTCCATCGGCGACAAGCACGCCGTCGGAGACAAGCACACCGTCGCCGAACACCACATTGTCGGTAACGAGCACACCGTCTGAAACGAGCACCCCCGTGCCGTAAAAGAATGCGCCGTCCGCGACGATCACGCCGCTGCTGGTGATGATGCTGTCGCTGACGATCACGCCGTCGCTAACCAACACACCGTCGGAGACAAGCACGCCGTCCGCGACGATCACGCCGTCGCCCAACAGCACGCCGAGGGCGTAGACCTTCTGGTACTTGGTGATTAGATTCAAGCCCGTGACGAACGTCTGCTTCATGATGACGGCTCCGCCCCAGTTGAAGGTGTTGCCGGCAATGGTCGAAGTTTGCACGGGGGGCGTCGCAGTGGTCAGCAGCGGCGCGCCGAGCGGCGTCGTCGCGGACAGGTCGGTGCGGACGAGTCTGGCGAGGCGCATCGCGCCTTCGAGGTTGAGCTGTCCCGACCCCTGCTCGAAGTTGTTGAATCCGGCGAGCGGTTGGGCGGTGTATTGCAGAATCGCCTTGACAAGGTTTGGCGTCAGGCCGGGATGAGCCTGTAGCAGGAGCGCAGCCGCGCCGGCAACCGCCGGGGCTGCCATTGACGTGCCCGACAGGTACATCTGTTCCTTGATTGTAGACCCGCTGACATTGGCATCGAGTTGCGGGTTGGCTCTGACGAGGTAGTTGCCCGCCGATTGCGCCTCGATGATCCTGTTGCCGGGTGCGACGAGGTCAGGCTTGACGAGGTTATCGTAGTGACGCATGCCCGCCTGGTCTGTGTAGTAGCTGCGGGTAGGGCCGCGCGAGCTGAAGGTCGTCACCACGTCGTCGTTGCGGGCGTCAGTGCCAAAGCTGTTCGACGCGCCGACCGTGATCACCGATGGCTCGTTGCCGGGACTGTGAACCTGCCCGTAAAGCTTGGTGCCGTTCGCATCTTTGCCCTCGTTCCCGGCGGCGGCGACGACGACGATGCCCGCGTCAACGAGTTTGCGCGCGGCCTTGCAGATAGTGTCGTTGCGATAAGAGTCAACAGCCACCGTGCCGAGGCTCATGTTCACGACGCGGATGTTATAAGCCGCGCGGTTCGTGTACACCCAGTCGAGAGCCGAGAGCAGCGCGGAGGTGCTGCCCCTGCCTGTGCCGTCGAGCACGCGCAGGTTCAGGATGTTGGCA
>DASPJG010000646.1:0-4297 GCA_035628755.1 Pyrinomonadaceae bacterium | reverse complement strand
GTCGAGGAGTCGAATTTGCAACGACAGACGATGTTCACCGAGAGGGACGCGCGCGAACGCGTGCCGAAGGCGGTGGCCGCGGCGCGGCGCATCGGCGAGATCAATTCCGACGTGGAAGTCGAACCGCACGTCGCAGACGTGCATCACGGGAACATCGAAAGCCTCATCGAGAACTGCGACCTCGTGCTCGACGGCACGGACAATTTCGCCACGCGCTACCTCGTCAACGACGCCTGTGTGAAGCACGAAGTCAACTGGATATACGGCGCGGCGGTCGGCTCTTACGGCGTGACGATGACAGTGCGCCCGCATGCGTCACCGTGCCTGCGCTGCGTTTTCGAGGAGACGCCCCCGGCGGCGAGCGCGGAGACGTGCGACACGGCGGGCGTCATCATGCCGATCATCGCGGTCGTCGCCGCCGTGCAGGTCAGCGAGGCGTTGAAGCTCTTGACGGGGCAACAGGATGCGCTGCACCGCGCGCTCATGCAGTTCGACGTGTGGCGCAACGAGTGGCGGCGCATCAAGCTGGGCGAGCCGTCGCCGGATTGCCCGACGTGCGCGCACGCACGCTACGAGACGCTCGAAGCCGAGGCGGTCGAACTCGCTTCCGTCCTGTGCGGGCGCGACGCCGTGCAAATCTCGCCGCGCCGCCCGACGCGCGTTGACCTGCCCGCGCTCGCCCGCCGTCTGCGCGCGGCGGGCGAGGTGCAGTTGAACGAATACCTCCTGCGCCTGCGCGCGGGCGAGTTCGAGTTGACCGTCTTTCAGGACGCGCGCGCCATCATTCGCGGCACGGACGACATGGCGGCAGCGCGTTCTCTCTACGCGCGCTACGTCGGCAACTGACGGGCGGTGCGTTTCGCCTGCGCCCTTTCGCGTACCTGCAACGCTTCTTTTCGAGTTATCATCAGACCAGAGGCATTTAATCCAACACAACAGAAACTTTATTGATGCTCAAGAACACATACGGCCTGCGCTCCGCTTCCATTCTTTCACTCTCACTTTTACTCGTCCTCGCCGCCGCCCCGGCGCGCGCGGGCGGCCCGGTCGTCTGGGAGACGAATTCGCGCGAGGAACTTTTGAAGGGCGAGGCGCGCGGCGTCTCCGTCACGGATACGGGCGCGCTCATGCTCGCGCCGCGCTTCACGCAACTGTTCGACACCGAGCAGGCTTACATCTGGTCAACCACGGCTGACGAGCGCGGCAACGTCTATCTCGGCACGGGACACGACGGGCGCATCTTTCGCGTCGGCGCGGACGGCAAGGGCGCGCTCCTGTATGACGCGGCAGAGTTGGACGTGACCGCGCTCGTCGTCGGGCGCGACGGCGCATTGTATGCGGGCACGTCGCCGGACGGCAAAGTCTATCGCATCGGCACGGATGGCCGCGCCGCCGAATATTTCGACCCGCCCGATAAGTATATCTGGTCGCTCGCCGTGCTCTCGGACGGCGCGCTCGCCGTCGGCACGGGCGACACGGGCAAGCTCTACCGCGTGCGCGCGGGCGGCGCGAAGCCCGACGAGTCTCTGTTGATCGACGTGAACGAGACGCACGTGATCTCGCTCGCCGTGGACAGGCAAGGACAACTGATCGCGGGCACTGATCCGGGCGGGCTGGTCTTGCGCGTCTCGCCCGAAGGGAAGGCGTTCGCCTTGTTCGACTCGCCGCTCAGGGAACTGCACGCGCTGGCCGTGGCGGCGGACAATTCGATCTACGCGCTCGCCTTGAGCGACGCGGCCTCGCGCGGGAGCGCGCCCGCCGCCGCAACGAGTACGACTTCTTCGAGCGGCGGCACGGTCGTCACGTCAGTGGTGGTCGAAGAGGGCGGGCAGCCTTCGCCCTTCGCGGCGGCGGCGCAACCCCCCGCGCGCAGCCGTAACGAACTGGCGAACGCGCGCAGCGCGGTCTTTCGCATACAGCCCGACGGCGGGACGGACGTGCTGTGGAGTTCGAGTTCGGTGACGGCGTTTGCGGTCGCGCCAGCGCCGCAGGGCGGCGTGCTCATCGGCACGAGCGACAAGGGGCGCATCTACTCCGTGACCGACGACGGGCGCGACACGCTCCTCATCCAGTCGGCGGAAGATCAAATCTCTTCATTCGCCGTGCGCGGGCGCGAGGTGTTCGCCGCGTCGAGCAATCAGGGGAAGTTGTTTCGGTTCGCGGGCGAGCCGGTCGGCGAAGGCACGTATGAGTCGCCGGTGCGCGACGCGAAGGTGGTCGCCGCGTGGGGGCGCATCTGGTGGCGCGGGGCGGGCGCGGTCGAGTTGCAAACGCGCACGGGCAACACGGAGCGTCCCGATATGACCTGGAGTGAGTGGAGCGCGCCCTACCGCGACCCGGCGGGCGTGGCCGTCGCCAGCCCGCGCGCCCGTTTCATCCAGTGGCGCGCGGTGCTGCGCGCTCCGGCGAGCGGCGGCTCTGCCGCGACGGCGGCGGGCGGCGGGTCGCGCATCGAAGACGTGAGTCTCGCTTACCTGCCGCGCAACGTCGCGCCGGAAATCACTTCGATCACGACGACGCCGACGGGCGTCGCCCTCTTGCCCGCGGTTCAAATTCAAACCGACCCGAATCTCGAAGCCTCCGGTTTCGACCCGTCTCTGATCAGCCCCGTGCCGCAAGTGCCGGCGCGGCGCGCGTTCCAGCGGGGCGCAGTCGCGTTGCAATGGCAGGCCGAGGATCGCAACGGCGACACGCTCGAATACGCCGTCTATTACCGCGCGCAGAGCGAAAATGCGTTCCACCTGCTGCGGGAAAAGCTGCGCGACAACTTTTACACGGTTGACGGCGCGGCGCTCGGCGATGGTCGCTATATCTTCAAAGTGGTGGCGACGGATGCGCCGGAAAACCCGGTCGGCGCGGCCTTATCCGGCGAGCGTCTGAGCGAACCCGTCGAAGTTGATAACACCGCGCCGACGGTGCGCGCGGCGGGCGAAGGCGTTGTGAGCGGCGAGCGCGTGCGCGTGAGTTTCGTTGTAGAAGACGCGCGCGGGCGCGTGCGGCGCGCCGACGTGAGCGTTGACGGCGGCGCGTGGCGCGCGGTCTTTCCCGAAGACGGCATCGCCGACAGCCCGCGCGAGACCTTCTCGCTCGACCTGCCGCTCACGGGCGCGGGCGAACATACCATCTCCCTGCGCGGCTTCGACGCCAGCGGCAACGTCGGCAGCGCGCGCGTGCTGGTGCGGAAATGATGAACGTGAGCAGTAAGCGGCGAGCAGCAAGCAGTTAAAAACCAAGCATCGTTTTACTGCCCACGGCTCACCGCTTACCGCTCACTATTTCCTACACGATACCGTATGAATTGCGCCGGAAAGCGTGCGCACGCGCGGATAAAGCGGTAAGCTATAGACTGTAAAAGCAATAGGATGCCGGAGTGGCAGTTGTGGCATCCATATTGCACAGGTAAAGAGGCGAGACGAATGCGCGTCTCTCCCCTCCCTCCCATGCGCGCCTCTGAAACAATCAGAACATGAGGAGGCTGGAAGAGTAGTAATGATAAAAGACTTGAAGAAAATTTTAGCGTCCGCCCTGATCCTCTCGGCGCTCTCCGTCAGTTCGCTGGCGGTTGAGCCGCAGAGGAACCAGCGCGAGCCTCCGCCGAAAGACCCGAAGGTCTTCGACAAAAAAGACAAGGAGCCGCGCCGGGAAGAACCACGCAGGGAGCAACGCGAAAAGCCGAAGGAAGGCAGAAGGGAAAAGCCTTAGGGCTAACCCCGCTCCGACCCTTTCGTTTGGAGCGGGCGCGTGTCGCGCGAAAGTTTAGACGAGCGCGCACCGCACGTAAATTATCTCGACCTGTTTCGACACAACTGATGCCCCCTCAAAAACGACGGCGACGAGAAGCCGTCATTCTTGGGCGGGCATCATGGTTTTAAGAGTTCATGAGGGAGCAGAAGATGAAGAACTACACACGCACGAGACCGTCCATGTTGAGAGCCGCAGCCGTCGTGGCGGTTGTTTGCGCCGTGCTGCTTGGCGGGAGTTCGTTGACGGGCGCGAGCGCGCAGCGGCGCATGAACCCGCGACGGGGTAGCGTCCAGCAGGCAAGCGTTGACAGGGGCACTATCGCCCGCGCGCAGTCCTACACGGGCGACCGTTTCAACTTTTTCACGACGACGCCGCGCGGCGCGCGCGTCGCCTCGGTCAACCGCCCGCGCGCCGAAGCCCTGCATGCGATTGATCAGGGGCTGGCCGATCTTTTCGTCGCCGCGCGCCGCGCCGGTTATCGCGCGCGTGTCAACTACACAGACTACGTTGTCTTCATCGCACGCGCCGACCGCCAGCGCGACAGCACCGGGGC
>DASPJG010000645.1:0-2543 GCA_035628755.1 Pyrinomonadaceae bacterium | reverse complement strand
AAGCAGATCGTGCTCACCTTCAACATGCCGCGCAAGGCGGCGGGCGATTTGCTCTCGAAGTTGATCAAGAAGAACGAGACCACCGCCGCGCCCACGGCGACGCCCCCGCCGGGCTAAAGCCTGCATGGACGGGCGGCGCGTCCTGTTCCTGTGTTAAAATTCCGAACGATGAACGGTAAAGTTCAACGAAAGCACCAGCGTCCGACGCCGACCGCCAAACGGCGGCAGGCGTTGCTCGTGCGCGCCGTCGTCAGCTCGCTTGTGCTCTGCGCCGCGCTTGCGCCGCACGCGCTCGGGCAAGGCGCGCCCGCCTACCAGCAGACACCGGACACGAAAGAGTTTCGTCCCATCAACGCGCGCCCGTTCCGCGACCTGCTGGCGAAGACGCGCGGACTCATCGAGGCGGGCGAACTCAACGCCGAAGACGCCTTCGACTTCACCATCGAAGCCGACCGCAACGCCGACGGCTCGCTCAAAGGAGTCAAGTTCACCAAAGCGCAGGACGCGGGCGCGCGCTGGAAGCCTCTGGTGGAAGAGTTCCTCGCGGTCTTGAGCGAGAGCGGCGCACTCTCGGCTTTGCAGGAAGCCGACCACCTGACGATCACGCTCAAGTTGGACGGTCGCGCGTCTGCTACCCTGCGCTCGTCTCTCGCCTCCGGCGAGCGCGCCGTCGAGTTGGCGCAAAACTATAATGCGCTCGTCGCCGTTGGGCGTCTGATGCAGCGCGGGCGCGAAGGCGTCGAAATCCTGAACAACATGGCCTTCAGCGCAAACGGCAAGCAGCTCTCGATGCAGCTTGAGATGTCGCGCGAACAGGCCGGTAATCTCCTCCGCCAGCACCTCTCACTTCCCTGAAACACGACGGACGCCGGGCGCGCCGCCCGTAAGCCCTAGAGGCAAAAGCGGCTCGCTTGCTCCATTCCACCCGCTCACTTACAATCACGTGTTGCGCCGCGTGCGCGAAACGTGCCTGTGCGGCCTCGTCGAAACGTGCCGCGTGTTCCGTTTTTCAGTGAAGGTTGAACCATGATTGATAAATTCCTGACCAAAGTTTTCGGCAGCAGCAACCAGCGTTACATCAAGAGCCTGCAACCCACGGTCGCGCGCATCAACGAACTCGAAGCCGGAGTGAAGAAACTCTCGGATGAGGACATGCGCCGTCGCACCGAGGAACTCAAGCAGTTAGTCGCCGACGCCGTGGCCGGCGCAAAAAACCCCGAGACGCGCAAGCAGCACGAGCAGGACGCCCTCAACCGGATTCTGCCCGAAGCTTTTGCCCTCGTGCGTGAGGCTTCCGTGCGCGCCACCGGCATGCGCCACTTCGACGTGCAACTGATCGGCGGCATCGTGCTGCATCAAGGCAAGATCGCGGAGATGCGCACCGGCGAAGGCAAGACGCTCGTCGCCACGCTTCCGGCCTATCTCAACGCCCTGACGGGTCGCGGCGTCCACGTCGTCACCGTCAACGACTACCTCGCCACGCGCGACTCCGACTGGATGGGGCGCATCTACAAGTTTCTCGGTCTCACCGTCGGCGCGATCACGAACGACCTCGACGACTGGGAGCGCAAGGACGCTTACGGCTCGGACATCACCTACGGCACGAACAACGAGTTCGGCTTCGACTACCTGCGCGACAACATGAAGTTCGACCTCGCCACCTGCGTCCAGCGCGGCCACTACTACGGCATCGTGGACGAAGTTGACTCGATCCTGATCGACGAGGCGCGCACGCCGCTCATCATCTCCGGCGCGTCGGACGAAGCGACCGACAAGTATTACAAGGCCGACGCCATCATCCCGCACCTGAAAAAAGGCACGGAGATCGACGACGGCTCCGGCAAGAAGAAGATCACCGGCGACTACCTCGTTGATGAGAAACAGCATTCGGCGGTCTTGACGGAAGAGGGCGTTGACAAGGCCGAACGGCTGCTCGGCGTCGGCAACCTCTACGACCCTTCGAACATGGAGATGCTCCACTGCGTCGAGCAGGCTTTGAAAGCGCACACGCTCTACCGCCTCGATCATCACTACCTCGTCAAAGACGGCGAGGTAATCATCGTTGACGAGTTCACGGGACGCACGATGCCCGGACGCCGCTGGTCGGACGGTTTGCATCAAGCGGTCGAGGCGAAAGAGGGCGTCAAGATCGAGCGCGAGAACCAGACGCTCGCCACCATCACGCTGCAAAACTATTTCCGCCTCTACGAAAAACTCTCCGGCATGACCGGCACCGCCGAGACGGAAGCCGCCGAGTTCGACAGCACATACAAACTCGAAGTCGCCGTCGTCCCGACGCACCGCCCGATGGTGCGCAAGGATTATTCCGATTTGATCTACCGCACGCTGCCCGAAAAGTGGGACGCCGTGGCCGAAGAGATCAAGGAGAATTACGAGAAGGGGCAGCCGACGCTCGTCGGCACGGTCTCGGTGGAAAACTCGGAAGTGCTGTCGCGCAAATTGCAGAAGATCGACGTGCCGCACAACGTCCTGAACGCGAAGCACCACGACCGCGAGGCCGAGATCGTCGCGCAGGCGGGGCG
>DASPJG010000644.1:0-13019 GCA_035628755.1 Pyrinomonadaceae bacterium | reverse complement strand
TCGCGTTCGACCTGCGCGTTGGCTCTCGCCTGCGCTGCCGCGCGAACCTCGGACTCGTTGAACGTGCCGCCGCCAAAGGCATCAAAGCCGCGTTCGCCGCGTCCCTGCCGCTGCTGCCGTCCGGCCTTCGCGGTTTCGCGGTAGCGCGCGGTGATCTGCTCCATCTGCGCTTTCTGGGCGTCAGTCAAATTGAGCTTCTCGGCGAAGCGACCGCCGAACGCGCCGCCGCGACGCATGCCCTTTTTGTGGCCGCCGCGTTCGCCACGACCCCACGAGCCACGGTCTTTCCCGCCGCCCTGCGCGCCTTCCTGCGTTGTACCCTGCTGCGCGAATCCGACGATCCCCGACAGCGCCATCGTCCCGGCCAGCGCCAGTCCGCCAATAATCTTCCTCGAACGAGTTAGTTGCATCTGTCCATATCTCCAATGATGTTAAGTGAATTTCCAAGCCGCATCGGACACAGGAGAGAATGAAGCCTCAATCCGGCCAACCAAGATGTAAGACGAACGATCCGGGCGCGCGGTTACATGTTTTTCAATCGGGTTTCGGCCTTCGGTTTAAAGAACGCGATACAGGCAAACCCGACACCTGAAAACGCCTTATTCCGGCACGAGTGCGAGCCGGAAGCCCATCAGCGACCAATCGGCCTCGCCCTCGACTTCGTTGATGTAGGAGAAGTCGCCGGGCGCGTTCGAGCCGACGGCAAAGCAGGTGGCGTTGCCCTGCTCGTCGCGGTAGAAGCCGAGTTCGAGCGTTTCCGTCTCGCTCCATTCGGGATGAAAAACCGTGCCGACGAGGTTGAAGACGGCGGGCGGGCAGACCGTGGCGCGGTAGCCTGCGGGCAGCAGGCGGCGCGCGCGCCAGTCCTCGTTGAGGACGTTGAGAAAGGTGCGCAGGCTGAGATAATTGTGCGCGTAGCGCATGCCGTGCATCATCCCGGCGCGCCCCATGTAGGCGACAAACGGGTCGGCTGAGGCGTCGTGGCCGTAGGTTGTGCCGTAAAACTGCCGGTTGCCGGGGAGGTAGCGCGGCTTGGGCGTCGTCTCCACGCCGATGATGCGCCCCTGATGCCGGGCATGCCCGCGCACGAGTTGTTCGCGGTAACTGTGCCCGTGTTCGCGCGTCTTCGTGAAATCGCGCGGGGCGGAGGGATAGAGGCGCGCGAGATAATCGTCGTCGAGCGGCAGGGCTTCAGCCGCAGGGACGACGTGCCATTCGATATGAAAGTGGCGCAGCCCCTCGTCCACCTCCGGGCGCAACTCAAACTTCGCTGCGTTGTCCGGCGCGACCAGCGCGCGTCCCGCGTCGAGCGCGAAAAACGCGCGCAGCTTTTCGGTTCGGTCTTCCTGCCAGTTAGACATATAATCGTTCTCCCCGTGTGACATTTTCGACTACTGTAATTCATTTATTCTCAGGTTTCCCGTGACGATGCGGCAAGCCTGAGAGTAATTTTAAACATCTTATTCCCCGTATGCGTTAGAACCTCGTCAGGGGACGAGAATTTTGTAACCGGGAAATGAGGGGAAACGTTTTTATACAAATAAGCTCATAAGGTTTATTAAAGCTCGGAAGGTTTAATCTAAGGTCTATTTTTATGTCTGTCTTATCCATCTCCCCGAATATTCGCAAGGGCGCGCTCGGCTGCCTGCTGCTCGCCGTCGTGCTTTTCGCCGTGAACTCCTGCGGGCGTTCCGCGTCGAAGGCCGACGCCAAAGCCGACCCGCGCGCGGAGGAAAGCGCGACGCCGGGCGGCGCGGCGGAAGCCCCGCCGGTCGCCGTCACCACGGCGAAGGCCGAGGCGCGCGAAGTGCCCTCTTACATTCAATCGACGGGCAGCCTCGTCGCCGAAGAGACTTCCGATGTGGCCTCGCAAGCATCCGGTCAGGTCGTGGCGACGCCGGTCGGCGTCGGCGCGTTCGTCCGGCAGGGCGACGTGCTCGCGCGGCTCAACGACAGGGACGCACGCTTGCGCCTGCAACAGGCGCAGGCCGGAGTGCAACAGGCCATCGCGGGCGTCAGGCAGGCGGAGGCGCGTCTCGGCCTGCGACCGGGGGGCAACTTCGACGCCAACGCGATCCCCGAAGCGCGCGCCGCGAGCGCAAACCTCGAACAGGCGCAGGCCGAGTTGAGCCTCGCCGAGGCGAACGAGCGACGTTACCGCGCGCTAGTCGAGACGGGCGACACGCCCGTCAGCACCTACGATCAATTCCGCACCCAGCGCGACACGGCGCGCGCGCGCGTCAACGCCGCCCGCCAGCAACTCGAATCCGCGCTCAACACCGCGCGCCAGAGCAATCAGGCCATCCAGACAGCCGAGTCAGCCGTCTCTTCGGCGCGCGCGCAGGTCGCCATCGCGCAGAAGGCCGTGGCCGATGCTGTGATCCGCGCGCCCTACGCCGGTTATGTCAGCAATCGTCCGATTGCCGTCGGCGAGTACGTGACGCCCGCGGCCATCATCGCCACCGTGCTGCGCACCAACCCGATCAAGTTACAGTTACAAGTGCCGGAGGCGGAAGTGCCGTTCATCACGCCGGGCATGGGCGTCTCGCTCGAAGTTGACGCGCACCGCGAACGGAAATTCGCCGGGCGGGTGACGGCGGTGAACCCCGCGATTGACCCGGTTTCGCGCGCGGCCACCATCGAGGCAGCCGTCGAGAACGGCGACAACGCGCTGCGCTCCGGCATGTTCGCCACCGCGCGCATCGTCCGCACGGGCGGCAGCCACGCTGTCTACGTCCCGCGCGCCGCCGTCTTCTCCGATCAGAACACGCAGTCCTACCGCGTCTTCGTGATCGAGCGCGGCACGGCGAAATTGCGCGTCGTCCAAATTGGCGCAGAGGAAGGCGATTCAATCCAGATACTCTCCGGCGTCAACGCCGACGAGACGGTGGCGACCAGCAACCTCCAACAACTTTTCGAGGGAGCGCGCGTCCAGCAATAAGGGTTTCCGGTTTTCGGGTTCGAGTTCAAGACAGAGAACTTCAAACCCCAGACCTGAAACTTGAAACCTGAAACTTGAAACCCAAATCTGAGACTTAAAGATCATGCAGAAGTTAGCCGAAATTTGCGTCCGTCGCCCGGTCTTCGCCACCGTCATCATTTTGATCCTGACGGTCATCGGCGGGTTCTCTTTCTTCACGCTCGGCGTTGACCGCTTCCCGAAGATTGATATTCCGACTGTCTCGGTTTCGACGACCAACCCCGGAGCCGCGCCGCAGGAGATCGAGACGGAGATCACGGACATCATCGAGGGCGTCGTCAACACCGTCCCCGGCATTGACGAGATGCGTTCCAGTTCCGCGCAGGGTCGCTCGAACGTCACGATCAACTTCAACCTTGAGAAAGACCCAGACCTCGCCACGCAGGAGGTGCGCGACAAGGTCAGCACCATCATCAACCGCCTGCCCGAGACGGCTGACCCGCCGGTCGTTCGCAAGTCCGACCCGGACTCGTTCCC
The DNA here is from genome assembly GCA_035628755.1 of Pyrinomonadaceae bacterium. Lineage (GTDB taxonomy): Bacteria > Acidobacteriota > Blastocatellia > Pyrinomonadales > Pyrinomonadaceae > JAIVJZ01. The sequence continues at coordinate 9,562 of DASPJG010000644.1, read as the reverse complement.
CGTCCTCGTGTACGCCATCAGCGCTCCGCGCTCGTCCGTCGAACTGACCGACATTGTTCAGAAGCAGATTCAGGAGCGCATCGAATCGGCGGACGGCGTGGGCGAGGTGGTCGTCTTCGGCGGACGCACGCGCGAGATCAAAGTCTATATCGAACCGGATCGCCTGCGCGCTTACAATTTGTCGGTGACGGAAGTGTCGAACGCCCTGCGCGCGCAGAACCTCGAACTGCCCGGCGGGCGTCTGGACGAGGGCGCGCGGACGGTGACGCTGCGCACGCTCTCGAAAGTCACGAAGGTTGAAGACTTCAACCACATCGTCGTCGCCACGCGGAACAACTACCCGGTCAAGATCAGCGACATCGGGCGCGTCGAAGACAGCGGCGTCGATCCCAACTCGTCTGCGTCTCTGGACGGCGTGCCCTCCGTGTCGCTCGGCATCCGCAAGCAGTCGGGCGCAAACACCATCGCCGTCATCAACGGCGTCAAGCAGCGCATGGCGGAGATCATGCCGGTGCTGCCGAAAGACCTCAACGTCGTCGTCACGCGCGATCAATCGGAGTTCATCGAAACCAGCCTGCACGCCATTGAAGAACACCTCGTCGTCGGCGGTTTGCTCGCCGCCCTGATCGTCTTCCTCTTCCTGTGGAACTTCCGTTCGACGATCATCGCCGCGCTCGCCATCCCGACCTCGATCATCTCGGCCTTCGCTCTCATCGCCGCGTTCGGCTACTCGCTCAACCAGATGACGATGCTCGCGCTGACGCTGATGGTCGGCATCGTGATTGACGACGCCATCGTCGTTCTCGAAAACATCTATCGCTTCGTCGAAGAGAAGGGAATGCACCCGTATCAGGCGGCCATCGAAGGCACGCGCGAGATCGGTCTGGCCGTTATGGCCACGACTTTATCTTTGCTCGCCGTCTTCATCCCCGTCGGGTTCATGACGGGCATCGTCGGTCGCTTCATGTCCTCGTTCGGACTCACGTCGGCAGCCGCCATCGCCGTCTCGCTCATCGTCTCGTTCACGCTGACGCCGATGCTCGCGGCGCGCTGGATCAAGCCGCCGAAGGAGTCCGTCACACCGGAAGGCTTGGAGCCTGCGGTTGCGGGCGGCGGCGGCACGGACGACGCCGAAGACCTGCGCTCTACCGCCGCGACGGCGCACGCGCGCGTGGCGACGGTGGAAGAACGCGAGGAGAAGGCGCACTCGTCGAAGGGTGGCCGTTTCTATCGCCCGGTTGATCGCTCGTACATGTGGATGCTGCGCTGGTCGATGGCGCACCGCTGGGTCATCGTCGCGCTCTGCGTCGTGGTGGTGGCTTCGATCTGGCCGCTCTACAAGTATGTCGGTTACAACTTCCTGCCCGATGAAGACGAGTCGGCCTTTCAGGTCTCCCTGCGCGCGCCGCAGGGAACGAGTCTCGCGGCCACACAGTCTGTTTTGGATCGCGTCGCGCGCGACGTGCGCGAGCAGATACCGGGCGTCAAGAACACGCTCGTCAACGCGGGCGGCTTCGGCGGCGGCGGCCAGCCGAATCGCGGCTCGGTACAGGTGAGCCTCCTGCCCGTCAAGGAGCGCGAGTTCTCGCAGACCGAGTTGATCCAGCGCACGCGCGACATGATCCGCAAGCGTAAATATCCGAAGGAGTATGTCATCAACGCATCGGGCGGGTCGTCCATCGGGTCGGCCATCGGCGGCGGGCGCGGCGGGTCGTCGCTCGCGCTCTACATCAGCGGCCCCGAAATCGCGAAGCTCGACGAGTATTCGGAAAAACTGGTCGAACGCATCAAGCAGGACGATAACTTCCGCGACGCCGACCGCTCGCTCGAACTGAGCAGCCCGGAACTGCGCATCATCATTGATCGCCAGCGCGCCGCCGACCTGGGCGTCAGGGCGGGCGACGTGGCGCAGGCTTTGAACACGCTCGCCGCGGGCGCGCGCGTTACCACTTACAGCGAAGGCTCGGATCAATACGACGTGGTGGTGCGCGCGGGCGAGGAGTTCCGGCGCACGCGCGAGAACCTGAGCAACTTCACGGTGGCCTCGTCAAACGGCGGCACGGTCGGCCTGGAGAAACTTGTGCGCATCGAAGAGGGCGAGAGTCCGGCTTCGATTGATCGCCTGAACCGGCAGCGGCAGGTGACGATCTCGGCGAGCCTCGCGCCGAACGGTTCGGAGGCCGACGGTCTGGTCGCCGTCCAGCGTTACGCGCAGGAGTTGAACATGGATGCCGGGTATCGCACGGGCGTCACGGGTCAGTCGAAGGAGTTGCAGCGCGCGAACCAATCGTTCATGCTCGCGTTCCTGCTCTCGTTCATCTTCATGTACCTGATTCTCGCGGCGCAGTTCGAGTCGTTCATCCACCCGGTGACGATCCTCTTGACGCTGCCGCTGTCGATCCCGTTCGCGCTGCTGTCAACCTTGATCGCCGGGCAGCGTCTGAACATCTTCTCCGCGCTCGGCATCCTGCTGCTGTTCGGTATCGTCAAGAAGAACGCGATTCTCCAGATTGACCACACGAACGAACTGCGCTCGCACGGCATGGAACGCTACAGCGCGATCCTGCAAGCCAACCGCGACCGCCTGCGCCCGATTTTGATGACCACCATCGCGCTCGTCGCGGGCATGATCCCGCTCGTCATCGGCAGCGGCGCGGGCGCGGCGACGAACCGTTCAATCGGCGTGCTCGTCGTCGGCGGGCAGAGCATGTGCTTGCTCTTGACGCTGCTGGCCGTGCCGGTCTTCTACTCGCTGTTCGAGGATGCGAAGGACTCGCGCGTGTGGGCTTACGCCGGGTCGCGCTTCAACAATTTCAAGGGGGGCGCGGGTCGCCGTTTCTCCGACGCTTACGCGGGCGTGGCCGCGTCGTTCACGCGCCGTAGGAAGGTCTCAGCGAGGCCGAGAGTGGCGAAACCGCTCGCGCGGCAGGCCGCAAAGGATGGGTATGCAGATAATGTTTCAGGTGATTAAAGGCGCGTCGCAAAATAAGGCGCGAAGTTGGGGAGCGTCGTTCGTTGCAGCGTTGATGTTGTGTGCGCCGCTTCCGGCGTTCGCGCAGAATCAAACGCAACAACAGCCGCCTTCGTCCACGACGCAGCAGACGCCGCCCGCCGGTACGACGACGCAGCAGAGGCGACCCGGCGCGCTGCCGCCCGCCACGACGGAACTTCCGCCCAACTCTTCGTCCGCGCCCGTGCGCCCGGAGAACGAGGCGCAGCAGAGCACGCAGCCGCAGACGGGCGTCGAGCAGCAGCGGCAGGCGACGACGCCGAACACGCAGGGGCCGCGCCCGCCTTCGCCGCAAGTGCCGAACGCCTCGCAGCAGGGCGCGCCCGCGACAGGACAGCCGCAGACGGCCACGCCCGCCGGAACGAACGCGCCCCAGACGCCCGCGGGCAACACGCCCGCCGCTCCCGGCGGCACGACCGGCGTTGCCGGGCAAACTCCGGGGCAGAACGTCGGCACGTCGGGCGGCATCGCGCCCGCCGAGTTGCCGTCGGAGCCGCCTCCGGTCGCGCCGAATTTTGAAGCTCCCTCGCGCCCGCTCCCGTCCGCCGAGCGCGTCGGCGTGGACATCGCAGAGCAGTTGCCGCTTTCGCTCAACGAAGCCATCGCGCTCGCGCTCCAGAACAACAACGACATTGACGGCTCGCGCATCAACGTCGAGATCGCCGAGTTCAATTTGAACGCGGCGCGCGGCGTCTACGACCCGCTCTTTTCGTCCGAGAGTTATTACGAGTCGCGCACGACGCCGACGAGTTCGACGATCAGCGGCGGGGCGAACGGCTCGGTCACGCAAAAGGACTTGACCGGCGCGTTGCGCCTCGGCGGTTTCTCCCCTTTCGCGGGCGGCAATTATCAACTCGACTTTTCTTCGACGCGCCTGAACACCACCAACCAGAACGCCACGCTCAACCCGCAGTTCCCGACGGCCTTCACCTTTACCTATGCGCAGCCGCTCCTGCGCGGCCTGCGCTTCGACAACAACCGCCGCACCATCGAGATCGCCAAAAAGAATTTGAGCTTGACCGACGCGCAGTTTCGCCAGCGCGCCATCGAAGTGATCTCGCAGGTCGAACAGTCTTACTGGGACTTGGTTTTCGCGCTCCGAAATTTACAGGTGCAGATCGACGCCGTGAAGCAAGCGCGCGTGCAGGTCGAGAGCAACCAGCGGCTCGTGGCGCAAGGCGTGCTCGCGCCTATTGACATCGTGGCTGCCAACACGCAGGTGACGACCTTCGAGCAGAACGTCTACACCGCGCAGGAGGCCGTGACGCGCGCCGAAAACGTTCTGAAGACTTTGATCCTCGCAGAGCGCACCGCCGCGCTCTGGTCGCGCCCGCTCACGCCCGTCACGCCCGTCAGCCTCGAAGCGCCGCGCGTGCCGCTGGAGCAGGCCGTCCGCGCCGCGATTGAGAACCGACCGGAACTCTCACAGCTTCAGACGAGCGCGGAGATCAACCAGATCGACACGCGCTTTTTCCGCGACCAGTCGAAGCCGCAGGTTGACCTCGTCGGCACTTACACGTCCACCGGCCTTGCCGGTTCGACCGTCACGCCGACGATCAATCCCAACACGAGCGCGAACGCGCTGTTGCGCGAGCGCGTCAACGAACTCTCCGCGCGCGCCGGACTCCCGCTGCTCGACACGGGCACGGGCACAGGCGGCAGCAACGTGAACCCGAACCTCATCGGCGGCTACACGACATCGCTCTCGAACCTGCTCGCGCAGGACTATCCCACGTATCGCGTCGGCGTGCGCGTCGAACTCCCGTTCCGCAACCGCACGGCGCAGGCCAACCTCGGACGCTCGCTCGCGGAGGGTCGTCGCATCACGAACCAGCGCGCGCAGGCCGAGCAATTGATCGAGGCCGACGTGCGCAACGCCACGCAGACTTTGCGTTCGGCGGAAGCGCGGCTCGCCTCCGCCGCCGCCACGCGCTCGTCTGCCGAGCAGCAGTTCGAGAGCGAGCAGCGGCAATTCCGCGCGGGCACGACGACCGTCTTCCTCGTCCTGCAACGACAGAACGAACTGCTCGGCGCGCGCGGGCGCGAGTTACAGGCGCAGACCGATCTCAACAAGGCCATCGCCGAATTTCAACGCGCCACCGGCAACACGCTCGGAGCGAACAACGTCATGGTGCGCGGCGGGCGCGAGCTTGAACTGCGCCCCGAAGCAACCGCCGGGTTCGACACGTCGGTCGTCTTGCCCGCGGCGGCAACATCGAAGCCTAACGCGGGCGCAACGCCGATGACGGCGGGCGGCACGGCAACAGGCGGCGCGTCGCCCGCGGCGGCTGCGACGACGCCGGAATCCAGATCGAATGAGAAATAAACCCCGGCAGCGGTCGTCTGCGCAGCGGGCGCGAAAGTTTCGCGTCGTGCTTTACGGCGGCGCGCTCGCCGTGTTCGCCGCCGCGCTCGCAGCCTGCGGCGGGGGCGGCAGCGACGAAGCGCGCGGCGTCATCATCGTGAACGCGCCCGTGGCGGGCGAGGTGCGGCGCGTGCTGGTGCGCGAGGGGATGGTCGTGAACGAAGGCACGCCGATTGTCGAGATCGCCGTGCGCACGGAGGCGCAGAGCGCGCCGCAGCCGTCGGCGGAAGACCCTGTGGCGCGCGCCGGGAGAAACATCGGCACGGCGCAGGCCGGCATCGATGCGGCCAGAGCCGAAGCGGTGCGCGCCGAGGTCGAGGTGCAACGCCTCACGCCGCTCGTCGCTTCGGGCGACGCATCGCAAGCGCAACTCGACGGCGCGCGCGCCGTCTACGAACGCGCGCAGCGTCGCTTGCAGGATGCGCAGAGCGCGGCGCAGGATGCGCAATCCGGTCTCGTCGCCGCCAGACGGCAACCGCGAAATACCGTTGCCGCGCCCGTCGCCCCGGCAGAACAGATCGTGGCTGCCGAAGCCACGTCCGCCGGTACGGTCAGCGTCGTCAGCGCGCGCGTCGGCGACCGTGTCACTGCCGGGCAACCGCTCGCAACGCTCCGCGCGGTGCAGTAGTCGTAGTAGAAGCGTCGAGCCGTGAGTCGAAATTAGATGGTTTCCGAAGTCTTCAATATCGGCCCGCGCGAACAGCGCAAGCGGCGTCTGCTCGGCATCGTGGCCTTAACGGTGGGCGTGGCGGCGGCGTTCCTGCTGGTGGTCTACGACGCGCCGCGCCTGCTCCGCGCCGTCGTGTTCTTCCCGGTCTGGATCGCGGGTCTGGGGTTGTTGCAGGCGCGCGAGCGAACCTGCATCGCGCTCGCCGCGCGCGGAGCGTGCAACCGCGACGCGGGCGAAGAGAGCCTCGAAGACGAAAATCTGATCGCACAACTGCGCGGCAAAGCGCGCCTGATAAACCGCCGCGCGCTCGTCACAGCCGTCGCCATCACGCTCCTGACGCTGGCCTTCCCCCGCGTCTGAATCGCCGCGCCGCTCCATCATAGTTAACGCGGTTTCGTGTGACGTTTGGACGCCCTGTGTCCCTTCTTCAGTTTCGCCGCCCTTGAATCGGTCATTTGACTTTTGAGCCTGAGTTAGTGCTATTTTCATAGCCCTTCAGCCAGCACCCGAAAGTTCAGGCGCAAAAATGAGGCGACCGCCCCGGCCAGTAAATCGGCGTTTCGCGGCATCTAAACGGTGACGGCAGAGGGAATTAAGGACACATTGGAGCCATTTACCGGCGTCCGAAGCGCGACGCCACGGTCAGTTGAAGGGAATGGAATGACGAAGAATTTAGTGATAGTCGAGTCGCCCGCGAAGGCCAAGACCATCGGGAAATATCTCGGCGCGGACTACCGCGTGATGGCCTCGCTCGGCCACATCAAGGATTTACCGTCGAAGGGACTCGGCGTTGACGTGGACAACAATTTCGCCACGTCTTACGAAGTGATCCCCGACACGAAGAAACGCAACAACAAGAAGACCGTCTCCGAACTGAAGAAGGCTGCGCGCGATGCCGACGCCATCTATCTGGCGGCTGACCCCGACCGCGAAGGCGAAGCGATCTGCCAGCACCTCGCCGAAGAGATCGTGCCGAAACGACCGAAGAAACCGTCCTATCGAGTGATGTTCAACGAGATCACGAAGCGCGCGGTGCAGGAGGCGTTCAAAGAGCCGAAGCAAATTGACGAGAATCTCGTTGACGCGCAACAGGCGCGGCGCGTGCTTGACCGCCTCGTCGGCTACAAAGTTTCGCCGCTCCTGTGTCGCACGGTCGGCGGGCGTTTGAGCGCGGGACGCGTGCAGTCCGTCGCGCTGCGCATGGTGGTCGAACGCGAGCGCGAGATCGAGAAATTTCTCAAGACCGAATACTGGACGGTGACGGCGAACCTCGCGGCCTCTCTGCCGCCTGCGTTCGACGCGCGCCTGCTGCGCATCGGCGACCAGACGGTCAAGACGGGCGGCTTTGATCAGGAGGTGAAGAAGAGCGAGATTCTGATCGGGACTGAGGCGCAGGCCGCCGGGATCGTTGCCGAGGCGGAAGCGGAGAGCTATCGCGTCGCGGACGTGACGACGAAGGAGCGCAAGCGCAATCCCGTGCCGCCCTTCATCACGTCGAAGCTGCAACAGGAATCGGCGCGCAAGCTCGGCTTCGCGGTGAAGAAGACGATGATGGTCGCGCAGAAGCTCTACGAGGGCGTGGAGATCGGCGCGGAAGGCGCGGTCGGCCTGATCACCTACATGCGCACGGATTCGACGCGCGTGTCGGAGGCTGCGCTGGGCGAGGTGCGCGAGTTTGTCGGCACGCAGTACGGCGCACAGTATCTACCGGAAAAAGCGATCCACTACCGCTCGAAGAAAGACGCGCAGGACGCGCACGAAGCCATCCGCCCGTCCGACGTTTCGCGCACGCCCGACTCGCTGGCGCGCTACCTGACGAGCGAGGAGTTGAAACTCTATCGCTTGATCTGGCAGCGGTTCGTCGCGTCGCAGATGATGCCCGCCGTCTTCGACCAGACGACGATTGACATCGAGGCCGGTCGTTTCCTGTTCCGCGCGAGCGGGTCGGTCTTGAAGTTCGACGGCTTCCTGCGCGTCTATGAAGAAGGGCGCGACGAGAAATCGGAAGAGGACGAAGAGGCGGCGCGCAAGCTGCCGCTGGTGCGACAGGGCGAGGCTTTGCGGTTGAACTCCATCCTGCCCGAACAGCATTTCACCGAACCGCCGCCGCGCTACAGCGAAGCGACGCTCGTCAAGGCTCTCGAAGAGAAGGGCATCGGGCGGCCTTCCACCTACGCGGCGATCATGACGACCATCCTCGACCGCGAGTACGTCGAAAAGCATGAGGGGCGTTTTCACCCAACGGCTCTCGGCACGACCGTCAACGACCTGCTCGTCGCCAGTTTCGGCGACCTCTTCAACGAGTCGTACACGGCGCGGATGGAACAGGAACTCGACGAGATCGAGGAAGGAAAGTTGAAGTGGACGGCTGCGCTGGCGGAGTTCTACGAGAAGTTTGCGAAGGACTTGAAGATCGCCGAAGTCGAGATGAAGAAGAAGAAGGTTGAGGCCATCCCGACCGACGAGAAGTGTGAGAATTGCGGCGCGGGGATGGTCATCAAGTTCGGACGCTTCGGCCAGTTTCTCGCCTGCTCGAATTACCCCGAATGTCGCACGACGCGCGAGATCGCGAAACCCGCGACGACCGAGGCGGGAGACGGCGCGACGGGCGCGTCGGCGAAAACCGGCGCGGGCGAAGCGGGCGGCGGAGAGTCGGAAGAGGCGGAGGTCTGCGAGTTGTGCGCCAAGCCGATGGCCTTGAAGCGCGGGCGTTTCGGCCAGTTCCTCGGCTGCACGGGCTATCCCGACTGTCGCAACATACGCAAGATTGACCGTAAGGGCGTGGTGGCCGCCGCGCCCGTACCGCTCGACGAGACGTGTCCGGTGGATGGCGCGCACCTCGTCCGGCGGCAGGGACGCTTCGGCGAGTTTGTCTCCTGCTCGAATTATCCCACGTGCAAATTCATCAAGCGCGAAACGACCGGCATCGCCTGCCCGCGCCCCGGCTGCAAAGGCGAGATCGTGGTGAAGAAGTCGAAGCGCGGCAAAGTCTTCTACGGCTGCTCGGAGTATCCGAAGTGCGACGCCGTTTACTGGGACAAGCCTATCAGCGAGCCTTGCCCCGAGTGTCACGCGCCGTTCCTCTTAGAGAAGACGACGAAGAAGGGCACGACGCGCTCGTGCGCCAACGAGGAGTGCGGCTACAAGACCGAGCCGCTCGCCCCGGCAGTTCCGCCCGCGACCGAACCGGCTGCGAGCGGACGGGGTTCGCGCCTCGCGCGGTAAGTATCGAGAGATGCCATTTACGGTCTCGCATTCGGAGGACGGGTCGAAAGGCTCGTCCTCCTTGTTTTTGCTTCCGCGCTCGGCTGCGCTGAAACTTTCACGCCCGCGCCGGTGTATAATCAATTCCCTTGAAGGGTTAAGTTCCGCTCGCCTGTTCGCAGGTTTAAATCTTAAGTCAACAACTTTAGGAGTCCATTTTATGTTTCGACGCAATATGGCAGTCGCCCTGCTGCTGGCCTGTTCAGTTCTGGCGAACAGCTTGCCCCTGATGGCGCAGCAGACGGCTGCCGCG
>DASPJG010000643.1:0-3516 GCA_035628755.1 Pyrinomonadaceae bacterium | reverse complement strand
GGTAGCTGTTGAAGGCGATCTTGGTGCCGTCCTGAGACCACACGGCTCCAAAGTTATAGGTGGATTTCTCCGTCAGGCGCGTCTGCCCGCTGCCATCGCCGTTCATCACGTAAACGCCGGTCGCCGCCCCGCGGTCTGCGCTGAAGGCGATGCGGTTCGCTGCGTCAGGCGTCGGCGTCGGGGTCGCGCTGCCGGGATGCCAGTTGAGGGACAGCGTGCTGGCGTAGCTCGTCCAGTCATATATATCCAGAGCGATATAGTAGACAGTGTTCACCGTCGCGTTGAAGGTGACGGAAGCATGCAGGTCTTTGCCCGTGTCGTCGTCGCTGGCAACTTCGGTCAAGGCCGAGAGGCTGCTGCCGGTATAGACCCCGATCACGGTGTCCATGTGGCTACCCGCCGTATTGAAGGTCACGGTGCCGCTCATCGTGGGTTGCCACTGATACCAGACGGAACTCCCGATGGCCTGTCCGGCGTGGTCTGGTTCGCCGAACTCATAAGTCCCGTAGTCGTTATAGACGGTCAGGGTTCCAGTGTCGCCGGAGATGGTTTCCGCGTTGGCGAAGTTATCGTTGTTGTTGTAAGCGATGGCCGGTTTAACGGGGGTGGCAAAACAGAACAACAGGATTGAGAGACAGAGAGCCAGTCCGCCGGACTGGCCGGTGAGGCGAGAAAAAGACATCAGATTTCTCCTTACGGGTTGTGAGAGTTACGGACGAGCGCGCCGCGCCGTGATGAGGTTCGACTGAGCGACGCGCCAATTTAACAGGCGAAAAATTCTTGACGAAAAGCCCGCGTGCTCACGCCCGTGTAAAAAGTTACGGGGCGTCTACCGGGCGTCGCTGCTTCCACGCTAAGGGCATTGCGGGGAGGACATGGCGACCGTCTGGGCTGCGACAATCATGCGCACCGGCGAACCATCTCCTGTTTTCCAGATCAGAATGCCGCAAAAAAGTCGTCGAGATGCAGAGGCGTCGCTGTCTGGATACGACCGTGGCGCCTGTTGCGAATGAAGGCGCGACAGGCTTTCACCTGGCGGTACGCTTCACCGTCTGACTCTTAATCCGGCGGAATTTGATCTGAATTAGAGAGATGTAAGGTAACGTCGATGCTTGAAGGTTCGCAGGAATTTGCGCTGTCCCTTCCTGAGCACGACTCCGATTCTAGTGGCTTGATGGCAAAAGTCAAGAACAAAGTTTCGACGGTCGGCGCTTCTCGACCGATCTCTTTTCAGTTAAATAAATTAGCCTGCCCGCTCGCGCGCCCGGCGATGGACATTCTTAATGAGAGGCATGAGAAGTAATAAATTTCGCGCTTAGTGCACGAATAACTTCTCGTTTTACTGAACGGCCTCATTGATCCGGGCGATGCACGGCGCATCGGAGGTTTTTGCAGCCGGAGGCGCAGACGTTATAGTTGCCCGTTCAAACAAATTCCCGAAACGATTAATTACAGAGCTTGATAGAAAAGGACGTGATCATCATCGGCGGCGGGGCGGCGGGTCTCTTCTGCGCGATTGAGGCGGGACGGCGCGGGCGCAGGGTGCTGGTCTTGGAGCACGCCGGGCAGGTCGGAAAAAAGATCGCCATCTCCGGCGGCGGGCGTTGCAATTTCACCAACCTCCACACGAGCGCGGCCAACTTCATCTCCGCCAACCCGCACTTCGCCAAGTCCGCGCTCGCGCGCTACACGCCCGCCGACTTCATCGCGCTCGTCGAACGACACGGCATCGCCTACCACGAAAAAAAACTGGGGCAGCTATTCTGCGACGGCAGTTCGCGCCAGATCATCAACCTGCTGCTGGCCGAGTGCGGCGACGCGCAGGTGGAGATTCGTTGCGGCTGCCGCATCCGGCGGGTTGAACGCGGCGACAGGTTTCGCGTGGAGACGGAGCAGGGAAGTTTCACTTGCGCCTCGCTCGTCGTCGCCACGGGCGGCCTCTCCATCCCGCAACTCGGCGCGACGGATTTCGGCTATCAACTGGCACGGCAGTTTGATTTGCGGATCGAGCCGACGCGCCCCGCGCTCGTCCCGCTGACGCTGCCCGCTGAGACGCAGGCGCGCCTCTCTAGCCTGAGCGGCGTGTCGCTCGACGCGCTCGCCAGTTGCGGCGGCGCGTCGTTTCGCGAAAACATACTCGTCACTCACCGCGGCCTGAGCGGCCCCGCCATCCTGCAGGTCTCTTCCTACTGGCAACGCGGCGAGGTCGTCGCGCTCAATCTTTTGCCGGACGCCGACGCCCTCTCGCTGCTCCTTGAGCGTTCAAATTCCGAGAGCGAACCGGCGACCGTGCTCGCCCGCTACATGCCGCGTCGTTTCGCGCAGGAGTGGTGCAAACTGTACGCGCCTTCCGGGTCGCTCAGGCAATTAACGGAACGCGAGATCGCCGCGCTGGCCGCTAAACTTCAACGCTGGCAAATCACGCCCGCCGGGACGGAAGGCTTCAAGAAAGCGGAGGTGACGGCGGGCGGCGTCGCCACCTCGGAACTGTCTTCGCGCACGATGGAAGCGACGCGCGTTCCCGGTCTCTACTTCATCGGCGAAGTGGTTGACGTGACCGGCCACCTCGGCGGTTACAATTTTCAGTGGGCGTGGGCTTCAGGCTACGCCGCCGGGCAGTTTGCCTAGCTTACAAAAACCTTCATATGTTGCTCCCCGTCTGCCGCCACTTGCTTAAGCGGGTTGCCGGGCGATCAACGAAGTCTCACGCCACGCGGGCTTGGCCGGTTGATCCGGCAAGCCCGCAAAGTTTCTTGTGCCCTCGTTCATAAAATGGTAGATTCCGCGCGAACGGGTTTCGACGGGAAGGGTGGCAGGAAGGCACAGCATAGTGCGACCGGCAAACCCGGATGACACAATATATCGCGATGCGAGTGTTTGGCGCAGCGCAACCGAAACGCCGCGCCGCCCGAACGCGAACGCTTCGCCCCCGGATTTCGACGAATGCCAAAACAACTCTCATCTAAAGCGGTCTCAACTTTATGTTGCCCGCAGCGGCGCGGCCAGAGTTTAGAACAATCGCTCGCGCTCCGGCGTCGGGGCAGGACGGCGATTTTGCTCGGATGGAATGTTTGATCTCTCGCGGCGAGAACGCGGGCGAAGGGTTTGGCGGCGGTAAATCTTCGATCAGGAATTTGCGAATTGGAAAATATAGAGCGCACGCAGTTCATGGTTTTAACCGGGCATCTGGACGAGCAGCGGTTGCCTGACCTCATCAGGACGCTGCGCGTGCAGAGAAAATCGGGGCGGCTTCAGGTCGAATACCCGGACGCGCCCGGGTCGTTCTTCTTCGAGGATGGCCAACTCGTTGACGCCCAACTCGGAAGCCTGCGCGGACTCGAAGCCCTCTATGCCGCCCTCGCGCTCGACGGCGCGTCATTCAACTTCAACCCGCTCGTCAGACCGCCGGAGCGGAGCATTGACCGGCAGCAACAGAAGTTCATCACCGATCTCGTCGAAATTCCGCGACGCGAAAATCTGGCGGAGATCAAGACCACAGGCGCGACGTTTCCCGCG
>DASPJG010000642.1:0-14715 GCA_035628755.1 Pyrinomonadaceae bacterium | reverse complement strand
GAGGTCGCGCCCGCCGCGCCGCGAGGCGTCAACGTTCACACGCCCGCCCGCGACGACGACGAAAGCCGCCTGACGTTCGAGCATCGGAAGCTGCCACGCGACGAGCGTCAGGTTCTTGAACACGTCGTGTTTGAAGTCGCGCGTGTAGCTTTCGTTGATGCCTTCGGGCTGGATGTCGGCGTCGAGGGTCATCTCGGTAAAGAGCCAGGGTGTCTCGAACTTACCGCCTTGCAGGCGCAGGCCGGGCAGGGCTGCGGGGCGATAGGTGATGTAGGCTTGATCGAGCGCGAACGGCTTGCGCTCGAAGAAGTCCGTGAGCGTCTGGTTGCTGCTCGTCAAATCGGCGGGCGTGCCGGTGGCGAAGCGCAAACCCCAGTCGAACTGCTTCCCGATCTGCCCGCGCACGGCGAGGCGCGCGCGCAGGCGCATGCGGTGGCGCGCGCTCAACTCGTTGCCGAGGATGGCCGGGTTCGCGGCGTTTGCGAGCGAGTTCAACTGTCCGAACAATGTTTCGTAGCGCAGGCGTATGTCGCCGCTGAACGTGAGCGGGGCGGGCTGCTGGCGTGCGCCCGTCTCGGTCGGCTGCTGCGCCTGCGCCTCGCTGGCGGGCGTCGCGCCCTCATCGGCTTGCGGGTTGCTGGCCGCCGTCTGTCCCGGCGAATTGGCGGGCGGCAGCGTGTCGGTGGTCGGCGCGCCGTTTGACGTATAGACCGCCTCTGTGACAGTCGCGGAGTTCGCGCCGGGGCGTGCGACGGCGGCGGTGCGCGCGAGGAGTTCGTTGAGGAGCTTCGACTGTTCGGCAAGCGCGGCGCGCAGGCTCTCGATCTCCGCCTGCTGTTCCCCCAACTGTTTACGCACGTCGTGTAAGGGGTCGTCGTCGCGCGCCTGTTGCGCAGCGCGAGCCTGCGCATTAGCGTCGGGCGTGACGGCGGCGGGCGCGTTCGTTTGCGCGAGGGCGGAGCAGGTGCAAATGATGAAGACGGCGCACGCGAGCAGTGCGCGCCGGGCGACGGTAATCATGTTTAGTCCTTCCTTGGGCTGAAAAGAAAGCGCGTCCGACGGCGGCGAAGACCTTTGATGCGCGCGTGTTCGGACAAGCCCCGACCGGGAATAAAATTCGTTGTAAATAGACGATGCGACGTTATCATAAAGTCGGCGCGGCAGAAATCTTCGGTCTCGCAGATGGCGAATGAAACGGGTGCGCCAGACTTTGACGGTCAGCCGTTGCGCGGGCTGAAGTGTAAAGGGCGCAGATTAACGAGACCTGAATAGAATGTTACAAACGCGAAAACCCGGTTCGCGCCCGTCCGCACCTGCGGCGTCTCAGCCGGGGAAGTCGCGCGCGGCGGGGAGTGCGCGCGTGTGCTATGATGTTCACGTCCCTTTAAGTACAAAATTTCTGCGGCGTTTGCTCGGGCTTCAGGTGTTATGAGATCAGGCTCCTTCATGCGAAAGACGCGGGCGTTGATGGGCTTAGACGCGCTCCGCGATCTGGTTTCCGATTCGATGGCGATTGATCTGGGATCGGCCAGCACCATTATCTCCGTGCGCGGTCGCGGCATCGTCGTGGACGAACCGTCCGTCGTCGCCATCAGCAAGACGACCGGCGAGATCGTCGCCATCGGGCGCGAAGCGCACACGATGCAGGGGCGCGAGGCGCGCGACGTGACGCTCATCATGCCGATGGTTGACGGCGTCGTCGCCGACTTCGAACGCTCTCAGCGCATGCTCGATCATTTCGTGCGCAAGGCGCGCAGCGGCATCTCGCATTTCAGCCGCCGCGCCGTGATGAGCGTGCTGTCGGGCGTAACGCACGTCGAGCAGCGCGCGCTGATGGCAGCGGCGGAGGCCGCGCACATCGGGCGCGTCTACATGGTGGAAGAGGGCTTGGCGGCGGCCATCGGCGCGGGCGTCTCGGTGGACGAGCAGAAGGCTTCGGCGGTGGTGGACATCGGCGGCGCGACAACCAACGTCGCCGTCGTCGCGCTCGGCATGATCGTCTACGCGCAGGCCGAGCGCGTCGGCAGTTCCGACATAGACGAGGCGATCATGGATCGCCTGCGCAGGCATCACGGCCTCATCATCGGCGCGCCGACCGCCGAACGCTTGAAGATCGAGTTGGCCTCGGCCACCGAACCGAAGGACCCCGCGCGGACGATGACCGTCAAGGGACGCGACGTGCAAAGCGGCACGCCGCGCGCCGCCGACGTGACGAGCGACGAAGTGTGCGTCGCGGCGCAGAGCGTCGCGCAGCGCATCGCGCGCGTGGTGCAGCGCGGGCTGGCCGAGTTGTCGCCCGAAGTGGCCGCCGACATCTACGACCGCGGCCTGATGCTGACGGGCGGCGGCGCGCTCCTCGAAGGCATGGCGCCCTTCCTGCAAAGCGAAACGCGCCTCTCCGCCCACATATCCGAAGACCCGCGCCACGCCATCGTCAAAGGACTCTCGCAACTCTTCGACGACCCGCTGCTCCTGCGGCGCGTCGCCCGCAACGAACCCTCGCTCCTGCTCGATGCAGACGCGGGCGCGTTTGAAACGTATGACTAATCGTCCGTGGTCGGTAGCCAGTTGCCCGGTGTTTAGTGACTAGCACAAAAGTTACTAAAGATTGGATTGAACAACTGACCACGGACAACTGACCGCTGGCTGCTGACAGCATTTTTCGCAGGGAACAAAACTGGCGTAACTGTTGTCTTAAACTCGTCACCTGTCGCGCGTCAACTGCTTTTATGTCTTTCGCTCGAATTCTCCACCGTCAACTGCGGGTCGCCAGCGTCTACGGGATTCCCGTCAGGATCGATTACCGTTGGTTCATGGTGTTCGCCCTGAGCACATGGCTCATCGCCAGCAACTTCGAGCAGGGCACGCCGCTCGTCCGTTACGTCAACGTCACTCCCTCGACCGCTTGGATCGTCGGGCTGGTGACGACGCTCGGCCTGTTCCTCTCGATCTTCGGGCACGAACTGTCGCACGCTCTGGTCGGGCGCATCGAGGGCATCGAGACCGAAGAGATCGTGCTGCACCCGTTTGGCGGCATGGCGCGGCTCGACCGCGAGCCGGACAATGCGCGCGCGGAGTTTCGCATCGCCGTGGCGGGTCCCGCTTCGAGTTTCATCTTCTCGGTCGCGGCCTTCGGCGCGATGGTCGCCGCCGCCGCCTTCGACCTCAAATTGGTGGGCGCGGTTTTTTTCATCCTCGGCTTCTGGAATCTCATGCTCGCCGTCTTCAACCTGCTTCCCGGCTACCCGCTCGACGGCGGGCGCGTGCTCCGCGCTTTCCTCTGGCACCGGAACGGGAAACTCGAAGAGGCGACGCGCATCGCTTCGCTCGGCGGCCAACTCATCGCGTGGACGCTCTTCGTCTTCGCGCTCCTGCTCTACTTCAAGACGGGCGACCTCTTCATGGCCTTGTGGTCGGTGGTGGTCGCGCTGTTTTTGCACAGCGCGGCGGCGAGCGTTGGCCGGGGAAACAAAAGTCTACAGACGGTGGGCGAGGCGATGAGCGCGCCCATCTCGGTCGAGCCGGAGACGCTCATCAGCCATTTCATTGACCTGTTTTTGCCGCAACATCCGCAGGAGGCTTTCCCCGTTGCGCGCGGGCGCAGCCTACACGGCATCCTGACGCTCGCGGACGTGCAGAAACTCCCCGACGCGAGCCGCCACCGGACGCGCGTGGCCGACGTGATGCGACCCGTCGCGCCCGAACTCTTCGTCGATCCGGCGACGCCGCTCACGCGCGCCGACGCGTTGATGAAGCAGAACGGCGCGGGCGCGCTCGCCGTCCTGAATAGCGCGGGCGAACTCGTCGGCTTCCTCCAACGCGCACGCCTCAAGCGGCGCAAAGAAACAAAATAATCCGACCGTTTTCAGTCCCCTCTTGCCGCCCGCGCGCGAGTGTGCGAGCGACCGTTGTTGCTTTGTGTCGATCTTTTCGACATAATCGGCGCGGATGCGTGTAACTCAAACCCCTTGAGAGAGACTGTAGATACCGGCTGTTCCGGGCGCGCTTATTGCGAATATTTTGGAGTTTATCGCGGTCGGAGCCGAACGCATTCAGCGATTAATCGGGGACAAAAGACATCGAACAAACGGTCAACGAAGCGGACGACTCGATCAGAAAAGCCGCGCCGAAAGTTGACATGATCCTTTCAGAGACCGCGCCAAAGCAGCGCGGAGGAGAGCATGCCGATCCCGCAGCGCATCGGCTGAAAGAAAATATGGAACAGGGATGATGAACGATAAATGAAAGGCAGCCGCTTTTAGTTCCGCGTTCATTCTTCACCGCTTAGTTTTATGTTGTTCGCACCGGCCTACATGGAATATCTGGACAGACTACGCGAGCCGCGCAACCTGCTCGACATCGCGCTGGTCTTTCTGATCGTGTACACGGTGTTGAAACTCCTGCGCGGGACGCGCGCCGTGCCGATGGCCGCGGGCATCGCCTTCTTCGCCCTGCTCTACTGGATCGCCTACAAACGCGATCTCGCCACGCTCGAATTCGTGCTGCGCGGCGCGCTGATTTATCTCGGCATCGCCATCATCGTCCTCTTTCAGACGGAGATCAGGCAGGCCTTGATCTCGCTTGGCAACCAGATTCGACTACCGAGTCTCGCGCGCCATCGCGGGCAATTCGGCGAGGGCGTCTATGACGAGATCGTGCTGGCGGCCACAACTCTCGCTTCGACCAAGACAGGCGCGCTCATCGTCATCGAACGCGGCGTCGGCTTGAAGAACGTGACCGACGGCGGCGTCAAGATGGACGCCGAGCTCAGTTACGATCTGCTCGTCACGATCTTCAACCCGGCCACGCCGCTGCACGACGGCGCGGTCGTCATCCGCCGCCACCGGGTCGCGGCGGCGGCCTGTTTTCTGCCGCTCACGCTGAACCCGCGCCTCTCGAAAGACCTCGGCACGCGCCATCGCGCCGCCATCGGCATCACCGAAGACACGGACGCCGTGGCCGTCGTCGTCTCCGAAGAGACCGGACTCATCTCCTTCGTGCAGGCCGGGCAAATCCGCCGCGGGCTGGACGCCACCAAACTGCGCGCCGCCATTTTTGACGCCATCAAAACCCCGGCGCGCACGAATGAAGAGCAGGCGCAAAAGTCTGCCGAAACCGAAAGCGAAAGGAACGAAGTCGTCTCGACGTAACCCGGAGCCGGAGGACAGAGTTAAGGATCGGTTGACACTGTCTTTCGTTAATCTAACCTCCCGCCTCCGGCCTCTGCTGTTATGACTTTTCGCGACGTTGAAAGGGATGCCGTCCAGATGGGGCGGCGATGGCTGCACGATCTCCTGTTCGCCGACTGGGGGTTGAAATTGCTCGCGCTCGCCATCACGCTCGGCTTGTGGTTTGCCGTGACCGGGCAGCGCGCGCCGACCACGGTGCGGCTGCGCCGAGTGCCGCTCTTTTTCGTGCTCCCGCCCGACATGGAGATCAGCAACGAGCCGCGCGAAGAGGTTGACGTAACGCTGCGCGGCAGCAAACGCGCGCTCGACTCGATCAAATCGAGCGACGTTTCCCTGAGCTACGACGCCAGCAGCTACAGGCCGGGCGAACGCGTCGTGCAGCTTTCGCCGAACAACATCACGTTGCAACTGCCCGAAGGCGTCGGCTCCGGTAGCGTCGCCGTCGAACGCATCGAGCCGGGGAGCATCCCGCTCAGATTGGAGCAGCGCATCGAGCGCGAGTTGCCCGTCGAACCCAAGATCGAAGGCAAACTGCCGGAGGGCTACGTGCTGACAGGGCTTGAATCCCTACCGGCGCGCGTGCGCGTGCGCGGCCCCGAGAGCCACGTCGACGCGCTTCAAAGCGCCCCGACCGAAACCATCCTGCTCAACGACCGGATGGGGAGTTTTACCGCCAACCAGATCGCCATAGACATACAGGATCGCAAGATCGTCACGCTCGACACGGTGGTTGACGTTCACGTAAAAATCGCCGAGGTGCAGTTGACGAAGCGTTTGAGCGATGTCGTCGCACGCGCCGCCGACGGCTCGAATTCGTGGGTCACGATTGAAGTGCGGGGCGCACGCTCCATCATCGAACCCCTGCGCGCCGCAGACCTCTCGGTCGTCTTCGACACGGCAGCCGACGGCACGTCGCGCCCGCGCCTCCTGCTGCCCCCGAATCTGGAAGGCCGCGTCGAACTAATCTCAACAAATCCTTAAGAGAGCGTTCCGCCGCCAGCCGCCAGTCGTCAGCAGGAGAGAAGCGCAGAACTGCTGAACCGCTGGCGGCTGATGGCTGGCAGTTGATAGTTGCTTATGAAAAGACTTTTCGGCACGGACGGCATGCGCGGCGAGGCCGGGCAGTTTCCGCTCGACGCGCACACCATCCGCACAACCGGCCGCTCGCTGGGGCGTCATCTGGCGGAGCAGGCGGGGGGCGGGCGCGCGCCCCGCATCCTCGTCGGACGCGACACGCGCGAGTCCGGCGATTGGATCGAGCGCGCATTCATGGACGGCGCGCGCGCCGCCGGAGCGGTGTGCGATTCGGCGGGAGTCATCACCACGCCGGGCGTAGCTTTCCTGACGCGCACGCTTCCCGCTGACGCGGGCGTTGTCGTCAGCGCATCGCACAATCCTTATCAGGACAACGGCATCAAAATTTTCGTGCCCACGGGGCGCAAACTCGACGACACGACCGAACGGCTCATCGAAGCCGACATCCGCCATGCGCGCGTGGGCGAAGGCGAGAGCGACGAACCGCACGCGCCGGAGAGTGGCGGTCAAAGTTCGTCGCCAAGTGCGGAGACTGTTGGAGACGCGGACGAGCGCGCCTCTTCCTTGCAGGCACGCTATCTGGACTATCTATCGGGAGAGGTGGCGGCGGGCTTGCGCCTCGACGGCCTGCGGATCGTCGTGGACTGCGCCAACGGCGCGGGGTCGCATCTCGCGCCCGCGCTCTTCACGCGTCTGGGCGCACAGGTGTCAGCCGTGAATAACACGCCCGACGGGCGAAACATCAATCGCGAATGCGGATCGCTCTACGTCGAGCGGCTTCGGGACAAAGTCGTCGCGGAGAACGCAGACCTCGCGGTCGCCTTCGACGGCGACGCCGACCGCGCGCTCTTTCTGGACGCGCGCGGACAACTCGTTGACGGCGATGCGACGTTGTGGGTGATGGCGAAAAGTTTGCAGGCGCGCGGGAAACTGGCGGGCGGGCGGATTGTCGCCACCGTGATGAGCAACATCGGACTGGAACTCGCGCTCAAGTCGCGCGGCATCGAAATGCTGCGCACGGATGTCGGCGACAAGTATGTGCTCGAAGAGTTGCTGCGCACGGGGGCATCTGTGGGCGGCGAGCAGTCCGGCCACATCATCTTTCCGGGCGTCAGTCTCGCCGGAGACGGAATGACGACGACGCTTTTCCTGCTGCGCGCGATGCGAGAAGAGGACACACCGCTTGAGCGACTGTGTGCGGGCTTCACGCGCTACCCGCAGGTACTCGTCAACGTGCGCGTCGGCGAGAAGCGACCGTTTCAGGAGGTGGCGGAAATAGCCACGGAAGCCCGCCGGACTGAAACCGCCCTCGCCGGGGAGGGGCGTCTTCTGCTCCGCTATTCAGGCACCGAACCGCTCGCGAGAATCATGATCGAGGGGCGGCATCAGGACGAAATTGAGCGTCTGGCTAAAAAACTGGCAGCCGTCATCGAACGCTCGCTTGGTGACGGAAAACAATGGCAATAGTGAAAACTTTACGCGCTAGTTGATGTAATTATTACCGGTTAAAAGCTGCTACAAAATTTTAAGCAAGGTCGTCTTGAAGGTGAGAAACGCCGGAAACCCTAGTAAAGACAGTTGATAGCTTGTAAAAATCAAAAAAACCACTTGCATGGCACGGACGTTGCGATGTATATTGTGGGGCAAGAGAGACGGTTGGTGGATCCTCCGTCTCAGTGGTTGCTGGGGTGAGGACAGTAGCCACGAATTAGAACCGGCGCAGCGTTCCCCAAGTTCGCTGCGCCGGTTCTGTATTTATAGCCACCCTTTCCGCCTTCTTCCCGATACACGGCAGCCATGCGCGCGTGCTAGAATCCGGCTCGTTCTGAAAAATCTCTTTTCGGCAATTTAACTTTTCCACGGAAACGCGAAGCCGTTCGTGCCGCTCCCTATGAAGACGGGCGACTACCGGCGCGATTACGCCGCCTACTCGGCTGCGCTCGAACGCGCCCGATATGACTATCACGCGGGCATTGAGCCGGAACTGCGTCTCGCCCCGCTCCGGGATCGCTACGCAGACCTCTGGACGCGCGCCGCAGTTGGCGACCTCGCACGCGCGCTTGAGGAATCTCCGCCGCAGTTTGAAACCGAACGCGTCGCACTGGCCGCCCTGCTGCGCGCGGCGCAATCCGGCTCTGTGGAAGCGCGCGCCGGGGAAGTGTCGGACGAACTCGCACGCTGCAAAGCGTCGGCGCGCGTCGAGTGGAACGGCTCGCGTCTCGCGTCCGACGATGCCCCGGACACAATCTCCGCCGAGACCGACCCCGCACGCCGCCGCGAACTCGCCGCGCGCTGGTTCGACGCCCTGCGCGCCTGCGACGACCTCCGCGCCGCCCGCCTCGACGCGCTGCGCGAAGGCGCACGCGCTCTCGGCTACGACTCTTATTTCAATTTCCTGTCGGGAATCACGGAGGCGGATGTCGAGAGCCTGAGCGCGAGCGCGGGAGATTTTCTCGAACGCACCGCACGCGTTTATGCCACGAAGTTGTTCGAGTGGTCTGCGCGCAACTTGTCCGCCGCGTTCGCCCGCGAGCCGGTCTATGCCGACAGCCTTTCCTTCGCGCGGCTTGCGCATCTCGACCCCTTCTTCCCCGCGCGCGAGCTGCGCGCTACTTACGACGCCACGATGGACGGGCTGGGAATTCGCGTTGGGCGACAATCCAACGTGCGAATCGAAACGACTGTGGCCGAGCATGGCGGAACGTGCGCCGCATGTCTGGCCTTGAACCCGCCGCAGGACGTGCGCCTCGTTTACCGGGCGGAGGGCGGCGCAAGCCACTACCAGAAGTTTTTCGAGGCGGCTGGACGCACGCAGCACTTTGCATGGGTTTCGCGTGATCTGGCCGCGCGCTACCCCGAACTCGTCTACGCGCCCGACGAGACGACGCGCGCGGGCTTCGCTTTTCTCTTCGCCGACCTGCTCACGGATGCGTCGTGGCTCGCCGCGCACAGGAACGTGCGGGCTTCGGAGTCGGGCGAGATCGCGCGCTCCTTCGCGCTCGTCGAGTTGCATCGCCTGCGCCTCGTCTGCGCGCGTCTCCAACAGCAGCGCGCACTGGAACAGGCGTCCGACGCGCGTTCTGAACATCTCGCCGAAGCGTATGCCACGGCGATTGAAGAGGCGACTAACTTTCGCGCACACCCGTCGCTCTTCCTGCGGGATTTAGTTCCCGACGGCTCGCACGACAGGCTTGGGAAGAGTGCGGCGCACCTAGCCCCCGCCGTTTATTTGCGCGCTCGTCTCTTCGCCGCCGCGCTCGGCGAATATTTTCGCACGCGCCACGGTCGTCGCTGGTGGTCAACAAACAAAGCCGCCGACGAGTTGATTGACATGTGGAACACGGGTTCGCGCTACACGGTGGAAGAATTGGCCTCGCTCCTCGACCTCGGCGAATTGAACTTCGGTTTGCTGGCCGATTCACTCAACTCAACTCTCACCCGCGAATGAAACAGATGCGCCACGTCCGCGTGCGCCTCCCGGCGCGTGAACATTATGAGATCGAGATCGGCGCGAACGCGCTCGAACGCGTCGGCGAGATCGCGCGCCGCTCCCTGTCGCCGCACGCGCGCCGCATTGCCGTCGTCTCGAACGCGCGCGTCTTCAAACTCTACGGCGCGGGCGTCGTGCGCCACCTGCGCGCAGCCGGGTTCGACGTCTCGCACTGGCTGATGGCCGACGGCGAGCGTCACAAAAATCTCAGGACGGCGACGCGCGCCCTCGCGTTTTTTTCCGAAAGTAAACTTGAGCGGACGGATGCAGCCCTTGCGCTCGGCGGCGGCGTCGTGGGCGATCTCGCGGGATTCGCGGCGGCCATCTACCTGCGCGGCATTCCTTTCCTGCAAGCGCCGACAACGCTCCTTGCGCAAATCGACGCCTCGGTCGGCGGCAAAACTGCCGTCAACACGCCGGACGGGAAAAACTTGATCGGCGCGTTTCACCAGCCGCGCGCGGTCGTCATCTCGACCGAGACCCTGCTGACGCTCCCGCCGCGCGAACTGACCGCCGGATGGTGCGAGGCGATCAAGCAGGGCGCGGTCGGGAGCCAACGCCTGTTTGAACAGACGCAGCGTTTTCTCGTCGGTGAGCGAACGAACGACCCCGCGCGCACGCTCGAAGGCGCACACCGGCGCACGGACGAACTTGCGAGCCTGATCGCCGCGCACTGCTCTTTCAAAGCGAAGATCGTGGCGGGCGACGAGCGCGAGGACGTGGGGCGCACGGATGCGCTCTCGCGGCGCATTCTCAACTTCGGCCACACCGCCGCGCACGCCCTCGAAGCCATCACGCAGTACAGGCGTTTTCGCCACGGCGAGGCGGTCGGCTACGGGATGCTCGTCGCGGCTGAAATTTCACAAAGGCTAGGCATGCTCGACGCTTCGGGGTTAGAATCTCTGCAAGCTTGCGTTCGGCTCGCCGGTCGCTTGCCCCGCGCCGACGATCTCGACGAGCGCGCTATCTTGCGCGCGATTGCTTCCGACAAAAAGAGCGTCGGCGGGCACGTCCGCTGGGTGCTGCTCGAACGCATCGGGCGGGCGCGCATCGTGGACGGGCGAGAGATTCCGTCGCGCGTCGTGCGCGATGCGCTCCGCTCCGCGCTGGCTAAAAGTTCAACAGACAAAAAGTGAGGATTACTGAAATGAGTCAGGTGCGAGACGGACATTTCGGCGCGCAGAGGATGAATGAGCGCGGCAGTTCGCGCCTCAATTTCCTGATCCTGATGGTGGTCATCGCGGCGGTCGCTTATGCGGGCTACCAGTATGTGCCCGTAGCCTATCAGGCCGGGCAACTGAAGGTCTTCATGCAGGACACGGTGAACAACGCGGTCATCACCGACAAGGACGCGCGCTGGGCGGAGGATCAGTTGCGGCGCAATCTCACGAGCTATGGCGCGCCCCCCGATGCGCTCATCAGCGTCGCCAATCGCGAATCGCGCATCGAGGCGCACGTCCAGTATACCGTCCCCATCCCGCTGCTGGTGACAACCTACGAATACAAATTCGACCACACCACGCGCAGCGACAATCTACTCAGCGGCGGCGGGTGAAGAGACCAACACGGGAAACGTAAAAAAGGGAAGGGGCTAAAGCGACGAGCACTCGGTTTAACCGGGTGTCCGTTACTTTAGCCCCTTCCCCTTTAGTTTTCCGCTGGCCGCTAGACGGCTGCGACTTTCGCGCCGAGTGAGCTTTGCAGTTGGACGTAAGCTGTGGGCGCGCTGGCGAGCCATGTGGTCGGGCAGACGCCGCAGCGTTCGCAGGTGCTGACGGAAGGACAGGGCGCGGTTGATTTAGCGATCTGCGCGCGCTCATGTTCGCGCTGCATGAATTCGCGTCCGAGTCCGGCGTCAACGATCTCCCACGGCAAAAATTCTTCGTAGGCGCGCGCGCGGCTGGTGTGGAAGGCGGGGTCGAAGTTCGTCTCGCGCAAGGCCGCGCCGAGATCGCCGCCGTTCTGCGCCAACGCTTCGATGACGCGACTGACGGAGCGGTCGCCCGAAGAGAACAACGCCTGCTCGTGTGCGATGCGCGCCGACATCGCGCGCACCTCGACGTTCGGAATCCGCGCGAGTTGCTTCGAGACCCATTTCAAGCGTCGCTTGAGTTCGCGCTCTTCGCAAATCGGCTCCCACTGAAACGGCGTGTTCGGCTTCGGCACGAAGCCATTCAGGGCGGGGATGATCTTGCCAACGCGCCCGAAACGCTTGCCCGCTTCGAGCATCCTGTCTTTGATGCGTTCGACGAGGCGCACCATCTCTTCCAAGTCCTCGTCGGTCTCGGTCGGCAGGCCGACCATCAGGTAAAGTTTGATGGTGAGCATCCCACGGTCGAAGACCGCGCCGCAGATGTCTACGATCTCGTCGTTCGTCAAATTCTTGTTGATGACTTTGCGCAGGCGATCCGAACCCGTCTCCGGCGCAACCGCGATCTGCTGATCACGCGATTCGACGAGCGCGTCCAGAAGTTCATCCTCGATCTGATCGAGCCGGAGCGACGAGACGGAGATACGATAATTCATCTCGCGGAGTCCCTGTAAGATTTCGCTGATCTCCGGGTGGTCGCAGACAGCCGTCGAGACCAGACCGATCTTATCGGTCTTCGCGCGCCACTCGGCGGCCTTCGCCAGCACATCGCGCGCGGGCACGACGCGCGGCGGCCA
Source organism: Pyrinomonadaceae bacterium (assembly GCA_035628755.1). Taxonomy (GTDB): domain Bacteria; phylum Acidobacteriota; class Blastocatellia; order Pyrinomonadales; family Pyrinomonadaceae; genus JAIVJZ01. The sequence continues at coordinate 2,334 of DASPJG010000642.1, read as the reverse complement.
GTAGTTGAATCCCGCCCAGCAGAAGCGGCAACCCTGCGAACAGCCGCGCGAAATCTCGATGAGGAAACGCTCGCCCATCTCCGCTTCCGGTGCCCAGACGACCGTGGACGGCGCGAACACGTTCTGGCGGCGCAGGCTCTCGGCGATCTCCGTGTCGCCGCGGCGCATCGCTCGCCGGAGCGTGCCTTCCTTCGGGTTCTCGGCTGCGACCGCGCGCCCGACGCGCATGGGGACGCCCGGCTGCTTCGGCGTGTAAGATTCGATTGCGCCCGCGTCGTCGTAGCGCACGTCGTAGAGCGACGGCACGTAGAAGCCACGGCCACGCCGCGCAAGCGCGAGCAGCAAGTCTTCCTTCGCGCCTTCGTGGGCAAGGATCGTGTCCACCAACTGCGGCACAAGCACTTCGCCCTCGCCGACGCCGACGACATCGGTGAAGTCCGCGATGGGTTCGGGATTCAAAAACGACGCCGCGCCGCCCATCACTATGAGCGGGTCGTGGTGCGTGCGCTCGCACGCGCGCAGGGGCACGCCTCCGAGCCTGAGCAGCCGCGCCATGTTCAGGTAGTCCGTCTCGAAGGAGATCGAAAAGGCGATCACGTCGAAGTCGCGCAGGGGCGTCTGCGTCTCCAGCGAGAGGAGCGGCGTGTTGGACTTCTGGTACTCGCGCATCTCCGTCTCGTCCGGCAGAAAAACGCGCTCGCAGGAGACTTCGGGGATTTCGTTGAAAATTTCGTAGACCGCGTGGAAACCGAGATTCGCCATCCCGACCGCATACACGTTCGGGTAACAAAGCGCGACGCGTAATCCCGCGCCGCGCTTAATGATGTAGCCCTCTTCGGTGGAGAGCTTTCTCCTGTAACTCTCGACGATTTTCTTCATTAAAAACTGTCAGCGGTCAGTTGTCCGTAGCCAGCCGTTGGCCTGTATTTGATGCCGAATCCGGGCTTTAAGAGGCTTCACGACACGAATAAACTGCGGGCAACCGACCGCCGCCAAACGCTCTGCCTACTGTCTCGTTCCTTCGAGAAACGCCTTCAGTTTGCGCGACCGCGACGGATGACGCAACTTGCGCAACGCCTTCGCCTCGATCTGGCGGATGCGCTCGCGCGTGACGGCGAAGTGCTGGCCGACCTCTTCCAGCGTATGTTCCGACCCGGTCGTGCCCAGCCCGAAGCGCATCTTGATGACCTTTTCTTCGCGCGGCGTGAGCGTCGCCAGCACTTCGTCCGTGATCATGCGCAGGTTCGCCGCCACCACCGCGTCCGCCGGGTTCAAAATCGACCTGTCCTCGATGAAGTCGCCGAGGTGCGAATCTTCCTCTTCGCCGATGGGCGTCTCCAGAGAGATCGGCTCTTGCGCGATCTTCAACACCTTGCGCACCTTCGAGACCGGAATGTCCATCTTGCGCGCGATCTCTTCGCTCGTCGGCTCGCGCCCCAACTCCTGCACCAGCGAACGCGACGTGCGGATCAACTTGTTGATGGTCTCGATCATGTGGACGGGGATGCGGATGGTGCGCGCCTGATCGGCAATCGCGCGCGTGATCGCCTGCCGAATCCACCACGTTGCGTAGGTCGAAAACTTGTAGCCGCGCCGCCACTCGAATTTGTCCACGGCCTTCATCAAACCGATGTTGCCCTCTTGGATGAGGTCTAGGAACTGCAAGCCGCGGTTCGTGAACTTCTTCGCAATCGAGACGACGAGGCGCAGGTTCGCCTCGATCAACTCGCGCTTGGCCTGTCCCGTCTCGTGCTCGCCCGCGACGATGGCCTGTAGCGAACGCTTGATCTCGACGGGCGAGATGAGCGTCTCCGCTTCGATCTGTTGGAGCTTGCGCCTGGCCGCCGCGATGTGCCGCTTGTAGTCGCGTTCATCTTCGGGCTTGAGCCGTCGCTTGCCGAGCCGCTCGGTGTACTTGTCTATATCGCGCTCGGCGTTGCGCACCTCTTTGGCGACGACGCGGATCGCGCCGATCATGCGCTGGCGCGCGCGCTCCGTCAGGTTCAGTAGTTTGATCTCCTGCGCGATCTCAAGCCGCGTGCGCGCCACCTTGCGCCGCAGCCGCAACAACTTTTTCGACGGCTTGCCGCGCATCAACTTCTGCTCGCCGCGCAGGCGTTCCCACTCCTTGAGTCCGGCCTTGTAATGCTTGCGGATATTGTTGATGCCTTCAACCGTCCACTGGTGATACTCTTCAGCCTTGTCCTCGATGCCCGTCAGTTCGGCCTGCTCGGAGAAGGTTACGACATCGCGGATGCTGATTTTGTCCGCCACGAGGTCGTCGCCGATGCGCAGGAGTTCGCAGACGGCGATGGGCGAGCGCGAGATGGCCTT
>DASPJG010000641.1:0-10380 GCA_035628755.1 Pyrinomonadaceae bacterium | reverse complement strand
AACTTCGCGTTGCGCTGGTCGGGGTTGAGCCGCAGGGACTCTTCAAAATGCTGTTGCGCTTCGGCAAATTTTCCGGCCTTGTAGGCGCGCGCGCCTTCGTTCAACTGATTCTTGGCGCGAATGCTGTTGACCATGCCGCAGCCGGCGGAACTCACCGCCGCCAGCAAGACCAACATCATCAGGGTTGTTCTCGACTGAGAGAGTTTCATCTGTTTAATGACTCCCGAAGGGAATTTGTACACGATAAAGGTGACAGGTAGCGCGAATGGCAAGCGGCGTCGGATTTTAACTCGTCGCTTGCCATTCACCGAATAAGTTCAGACTTCACTGCGCTAGATCGTCAATCTGCAATCCGATGGGGTTTCCGCCCGCGCCCTTGATCGCGTCAATGACCTTCACGACCTCGACGTACTTCAGCGAGCGTGGAGCTTTAACGAAGACGGCCTTGGCGATGCGCTCCTCTTCGGGCAGGTCGACGCGGTTCTCTTTGCCCGGCTCGTAGGCGCGGTTGGCGCGGCGCTCTTGGAAGATTTGCGACAACTTGGTGCTGAGCGGTGCGGTGTCGTTGGCCGATCCCGCGCTGTCCAGATTCAACTTGAGCGAAAGATCGCTCTCAATCGAGACGACCAGCGTCAGCGGGTTCGGCTTGATCGGCTCGTCCGAAGGCGGCGGTTCGCTCGGCACAAGCGCCTTGAAGCGCGTCGGCTTGAGCGGCGTGATCACCATGAAGATGATGAGGAGCACCAGCAACACATCAATCAAGGGAGTCACGTTTATGTAAGGGACGGCGGTCGAGCCGCCCTTTTTGTTTTCCGAAGACATTTCCATGATCTTAAAACTCCTCGCTGGGGCGTTAATCGCGAGACGCCGCGCCCGGAAGCTACTGCTCCCCTCCGGGCTTCGCAGCCCGTTAAGACGCGGCTGCCGGAGCGGCGGGCGCGTCAGTCGCGCCGCCCTTCTTCTTATCCGCGACCAGACCGATCTGATCGATGCCCGCCTGCCGCACGGTGTTAATCACTTCGACGACGCTGCCATAGTTGGCGTTCACGTCGCTCTTGACGTACACGATGCGCTCTTCGGGCTTCTTGCTTTCCATGGACTTCTGGATTTTATCCGTGAGGTCTATGGTCTCAACTTTATCTTTGCCGATGTAATATTCGTTTTCCGCCGTGATGGCGATGACCACGGAAGACTCTTTGATGATCGCGGGGTCAACTTCCGGGTTATTCATCTCCTTCGGCAACGCGACCGAGACGCCGGACTGCAAGAGCGGCGTGATCACCATGAAGATAATCAGCAGCACCAGCATGATGTCCACCATCGGCGTGACGTTGATGTCCGAGTTGTACTTATTGCCCCCGCCAACTGCCATTCCCATAAATCACACTCCATTCCACACGTACAGTGATGTCGCCGCACCGCGCGCCCCTTTTCGGCGGGGGGCGCGCGTGTCAACCTTCGGGTAAAAACGCGCCCGCAAGGATTAAAACTTACGGATTCAAGCGGCGCGTGCGGTTCTTCAAGAAGTAGTCGAGCAGTTCCGAAGCCGAGTTGTCCATCTCGATCACGAAGCCGTCAACCTTGCCGGTGAAGTAGTTGAACATCCACACGGCGGGCACGGCCACGGCCAGCGAGAGCGCCGTCGTCATCAAAGCCTCGGCGATACCGCCCGCCACCGCGCCGATACCCGCGCTCTCGGCGTTCTTCATGCCGGTGAACGCGGCGATAATGCCGAACACAGTGCCAAACAGGCCGACGAAAGGCGCGGTCGAGCCGATGGTCGCAAGCCCTGAGAGGCCGCGGCGAAATTCCGCGCTCTTGATGGCGATGGCGCGCTGGAGCGCGCGCTTCGAGGCTTCGATCTCGTCGCCCGAAATCTCCGTCGACTGTTCGTGCGCGCGAAACTCTTGCAGGCCGGCGTTGACGACCATCGCGAGGTGCGACTTCTTATGCTTGTCGCTGATGTTGATGGCCTCTTCGATGCGGTCATTCTTCAAAGCCTGCGCCACGCGCGGGGCAAACTCGCGCGATTGCGCTTTGGCCGCACGGTACGTCAGGAATCGCTCGACCATCACGGCAATGGAGTACATGGACATGACGAGCAGGATGACGATAACGGCAATGGCGATAGGGCCGAGATTCTTGATCATCTCGCTCATCGTAAACGCGTGCGCCGTCTCGTTGGTAGCCTCCTGCAACAGGAAGGCAAAAAAGCCAAGAAACTTGGTGGCAAGCAAACTCATTGAAATTGTCACGGTAGAACCCTCCACAAAATTTTCGGATGCACTATAGCGAGAGCGCGAACGTGTTGCGCCGGAAAGGGGAAAGCAGCGTTTAAATTAAACCCGCAACGCGCCCGAAATTCCCGACCCTGTATCGCACCCAATTTAGTTCAACACAAAGTTGTAAGTAATAACGCCGTTCACCTTCACCGGCTGCCCCGAGAGGAGCGTCGGCGAGAAGCGCGCCTGCCGCGCCGCCGCCACCGCCGCCTGTTGCAGCAACGGATGGCCGCCTGCCGCGCGGGCAGAGATCACGCGACCTTCCTCGTCCACGGTAACTTGCACCGTGACCGTGCCGGAGGCGCGTGCGGCCTTAGCAATCGGCGGGTAAGCGGGTTGCGGCTTGCTGATGGCCTTGCCGTTCAAGACGCCGCCTGAAATGGGCGCGCGGGGTCTCGGCGGGGGCGTCGGCGTCGGCTTCGGTGGCGGCGGCGGTTCGTCGTCGTTGCTCACGACGACAGGTGCGCCGCCCCCACCACCACCCACGCCACCCGTGCCGGGGCCAACCGGGCCGATGGGGCCGGTGTTGCCGCCGACCGGGTCGGTGTTTGACGTGCCGCGCACCGCGCCGCCCGGCGGAACCGGCGGAACTTTACTCGCTACGGCTGACACTTTCTCCGGCACTCTGGTCGGGTCGAGCGCGCTCGCGACGAATTCCGTGCGGGTCGCAACCTGACGCTCGGGCGACGCCTCGGCGGGCTTCGCCTCTGCGGGCTTGTCGGGCTGCTGTTCAGGTTGATTCTGGACGGGGACAGGAGCCACCATCGTCATCAACTCAAGGTTGTCGCTCGGCAAACTCTCGTTGTACAGATAGACGCTGAGAACGCCGAGAGCCAGCAGGATCACCGCGTAGATAGCAAACGTCCCAAGAAAAAACGAGCCTTTCCGCGCAAGATCGTCCTTGTGCGAACCAGACTCTACAAGACTATCGAACATCTTTTTCTCCTCCCAACTTCCGGTGCCAATGGATCAGGGGTGCGAAATATCAACTCATTAGATGCCTTTGAGAAGTATTATGTTCCCAAACGTCGTTCCTTACGCGAAACGTAGCCGTAGATTAAATTGAAACTTAAAATTATAGCGGGGGTAGCAGCGGCGGGCGGGCGCAATCATGCGCGCACCGCTTAATTTCACACACGCCGCGCGGGGAAACAGATCGGCCTACCGACCACTTTCGGCAAACATGTACAATCACGCATCACCGTCAACGACACGAATGCGAGCGAGACGGGAGCGTTCTTGTTTAAGCTATTAAATTAGGCCAGCAACGCGCTCAGTCTATGTCGCGACGCCCGCTCAAGTCAAGCGCAAAATCTTTAGTCTAAAGCACTCTCGACCAACTAGCGCGCTGCGCCGCGCGGCTTACGAGCGCGCCGTGCGTTGCGACCCGCGTGTGGCTGGCTTCGCCTTCGCGCCGCGCCCGCCCGCAACCGCACTGCCGGGAGCGACTGCGCCGCCAGCCGTGGCTGCGGTCGCGCGCTTCGCCGGTTCGAGACGCTGCTGAAACCAGACCATGATCGGCGTGGCGATGGCGATGGTCGAGTAGGTGCCGACGATGATGCCGATAAAGAGCGCCAGCGAAAAACCGCGCAACACGTCGCCGCCGAAGATGACCATGGCGAGCACGGAGAAGAACACCAGCCCGGCGGTGATGACCGTGCGGGAGAGCGTCTGGTTGATAGCTTCGTTCGTCAGGTCGTAGAGGGAGGTGCGACGGTGCAGGCGCAGGTTTTCGCGGATGCGGTCGAAGGTGACGATGGTGTCGTTGACCGAGAAGCCGACGAGCGTCAGCAGCGCGGCGATAACGGTCAGGTCGATCTCCCACTGCATGATGGAGAAGATGCCGAGCGTGACGAGCACGTCGTGGAAAACTGTGATGACGGCTGCCGCGCCGTAAGTCCACTCGAAGCGCGAGCCGATGTAGAGCAGGACGCCGACGAGCGCGAGCAGCGTCACGGCGATGGCCTGATTGCGCAGAGCGCGCCCGGCGGCGGGGCCGACGGCGTCCGTGCGTTCCACCTTCGCCCCGATCTCCGGCCCGAACTCGGTGAGGGCTTGGAGCGCGCCCGCCTGCCCGACGTTCACCTGCGCCTGTTCCTGCGCTTCCTCACCGCTGCCCTGCTGCGGGACTTTAATCAGCACTTCGTTCGGCTTTTCGGTTGACTGGACGAGAGCGTTCTGCACGCCCTTCTGCTCCAGCGCGGTACGAATGGCGTCGTCGGACGGTCGCTGGTTGAAGCGCACCGTCATCACTGTGCCCGCCTTAAAGTCCACGCCGAGGTTGAAAGCATCCGTTCCGCCCGGCGCTAACTGGCGCGCGACGGCTGAACCCAGCCCCGCCAGCATCAGGAGCGACGAGAAAATGAGCCAGTAGCGACGCTGGGCGAGCCAATCAATTTTTACGTTATGAAGAAGTCGAATCATAATATTTAGTGAATCGTGAATCGTGAATCGGAAACAGAGAAAGACCGTTTTGGTCTATTCACGATTTACGACGCACGATTCACAGTTTTTAGATACTGAGCGTTTCGGCGCGTCTTCCCTTGCGGTTCAAAATCCAGATGAAGATCGTGCGCGAGACGTAAACCGCCGAGAAAAGATTCGCGAGCAAGCCGAGAATAAGTGTGATGGCGAAGCCGCGAATCGGGCCGGTTCCGAAAACGAACAAAAAGAGCGACGACACGATGGTCGTGACGTGCGTGTCAATGACGGTGACGAAAGCGCGGGAGAAACCCTGATCAACCGCAGAGGCGACGGTTTTGCCCGTCTCCAGTTCCTCGCGGATGCGCTCGAAGATGAGCACGTTGGTGTCCACGGTCATACCGATGGTCAGGATCAGTCCGGCGATGCCGGGCAGGGTCAGCGTCGCGTCGAAGATGACGAGCGAGGCCACCGTGATGATCATGTTCAGCAGCAGGGCGATGACGGCGTTGACGCCCGCGCCGCGATAGTAAAAGACCATGAAGAGGACGACGAGCAGCAGCCCGCCGAGCGCGGCTGTGACGCCCGCACGGATGGAGTCCGCGCCGAGGCTGGGGCCGACCGTGCGTTCTTCCAGATAGACGAGCGGCGCGGGCAGCGCGCCCGAGCGCAGCGTCAAGGCCAGGTCTTTCGCCGACTGCTCGGTGAAATTGCCCGTGATCTGTCCCCGGTCGGTGATTTGCGATTTGATGAAGGGAGCGGATTCCACCCTGTCGTTCAGGACGACGGCCATGTAAGCCCCGACGTTTGCGCCCGTCCACGCGCCGAACTTCTCCGCGCCCGCCGGCTTGAGCGTGAAATCAATTTCGTAATTCGTGTCGCCGCCGCCGCTCCCCTGCACGGCGTCCGCGCTGCGCAACTCGCTGCCGTCCACCACGGCGGGCGATTCCACTACGACCCACGCTGTCGGCTTATTCGCATCCGGGGTTGCGGTCTCTCCGGCGGCTGTCGGCTCGTCGTCCTCGCTGTAGGGCAGCACGCGCCGGTTCGGCGGCACTTGACCGCCGAGCGAAGCCTTGGCCGCCTCTTCGGTCGGGTAGGTCTGCATCGGCGACGGGTTGGGCGGGCTGACGACTTTCATCAGTTCCAGACGCGACTCGCCGACGATCATCTTCTTGATGCGCTCCGGGTCTTGGATGCCGGGCATTTGCAGGAGAATCTGGTTCGAGCCTTGACCGCCGTGCCGCTGCAAAGTCGGCTCGGCAACGCCGACGGCGTTGATGCGGGTATCAATAATGCGGAATGCCTGATCCACCGCCTGATCGCTCAGGGTGCGTTGCGCGCTCTGCGGCAGCGTCCACGTCACGGTGTTGCCTGAGACTGCCGGCGTCCAGTATGAGAGGTCGACCCTCTTCGGCAACTCGTCGCGTATCTCGTTCACCTTCGAGGCGTCCGCCGCCGTCAGCACGACCTGATAGTTGCCTCCGCCAGCGTTTACCGTCACGCTCTGGACGTTGTAACCGGCGGCCTTCGCGGCGTTCTCCACGGCGGGCGCGAGGTTTTCAGTCAACTTCTTGAGGTACGACTCGGTCTGCACCTGCATGACGAGGTGCGAGCCGCCCTTTAAGTCGAGGCCGAGCCGGATGTTCTCGGAGAGCGTGCGCTTGATGCCTGCGTAGGTGAAATCGCTCACCGTCGGCCATTGCATATTGCCCGCAGCATCGCGGCGGCGCGGGCCGAGCACGATGTAGAGGCACGCGATGGTGACGATGGTGATGATGATGACGCGTCGTAGGATATTCTTCTTCATAACAAAATAACGGGCGCGCGTGCTGCAAGTCGCACCTGCGCGCCGGATCAAACTTTTAAGCCTGCTTCTCTTCTTCGCCGTGCATCCCGGCGACGGCTGCGCGCGAAATTTCCAGAATGGACTTGTCAGCCGTGCGCACCAGCAGGGAGGTCTCGCGCACTTCGGCGATCTTGGCGATGATGCCGCCCGTCGTGATGATCTTATCGCCCGCTTTGAGGGCGGCGATGGTGGCCTGAAGCTGCTGCTGCCGCTTGCGTTGCGGCAGGATGATCAGGAAATAGAAGACTGCGAAGATCAGCAGAAACGGGAGAATCTGGATAATTGGCCCCAACGCCGATTGCAGGATGAAGGCAAGTGACATAGCTTAAGTTTTGGGTCTAAGTTTCAGTTTGAGCAGTTTTGTGCAAGGCGAACTTGCGCCGCACGGACGAGAATTGACGCGAGCGCGACGCGGCTCAAGGTGTCGTCGCCGGTCGCCCGAATTCTGTCGTGCACGGGCGCGCCAACTCACTCGACACCGGAGCTGTAACGCTCTAAAAACTCCCGCCGAAATCGCGTGAAATCACCAGACCGGATAGCTTGCCTGACGCGCCGCATCGTGTCAAGGAAGAACGCGACGTTGTGGTGCGTCAGCAACATGCCGGCGAGCATCTCGCCTGTCGCATAGAGATGGCGCAGGTAGGCGCGCGAATGGCGGCGGCAGACGGAGCAGGCGCACAGGTCGTCGAGCGGGCGCGTGTCGGTCGCCCAGCGGGCGTTCTTGATGTTGAGTTTGCCGCGCGCGGTGAACGCCTGCCCGGTGCGCGCGTTTCTGGTCGGCAGCACGCAGTCGAACATGTCCACGCCGCGCGCCACGGCTTCGAGCAAGTCTTCGGGCGTGCCGACGCCCATCAGGTAACGCGGGCGGTCTGCGGGCATCAGCGGCGCGAGCATCTCAATCGTGTCGTACATGACGGGCTTCTCTTCGCCGACGCTCAGGCCGCCGATGGCGTAGCCGTCGAACCCGACCTCGACCGTCCGCGCCAGGCTCTCGCGCCGCAAGTCGGCATGCGACGCGCCCTGTACGATGCCGAACAAAGCCTGCTCGCCGTTGACCGACGGGTGGTGTTCCGGCGTGCGCCCCGCGTCTCCCTGCTCCTTCGCCTCGCGCTGCAACTCGTCGAATCTCCGGCGCGAACGCGCAGCCCAGCGCGCCGTCAGTTCCAGAGAGACGCGCGCCTCCTCGTGCGACGCCTCGCCCGGCGCGCACTCGTCGAAGACCATCACGATCTCCGAGCCGAGCGCGGCCTGCACCTCCATCGAAACTTCCGGCGACAAGAAACGCGCGCTCCCGTCAACGTGCGAGCGAAACTCCACGCCCTCCTCTTTCAACTTCCTGAGCGCGCCGAGGCTCCACACCTGAAACCCGCCCGAATCCGTCAGCAGCGCGCGCTCACAACTCGTGAAGCCGTGCAGGCCGCCACACGCGCGGATCACTTCCGCGCCCGGTCGCAGCCACAGGTGATAGGTGTTACCGAGGATGATGCGCGCGTCGAGTTCCGCCGATTCGAGCGACTCGAAGCGCAGCCCCTTGACCGTCCCCGCCGTCCCGACGGGCATGAAGACGGGCGTCTCGATCAGCGCACGCCGCGTCTGCAACAACCCCGCCCGCGCCTCGCCTTCCCGCGCGACGACTTGCCAGTTAAGCGCGCTTCCACTCATAAGCTATTTCGAACGCCCGCCGCCCTTGCGCCCGCCGCCCTTCTCGCGCTTGTGGCGTTCGACGATGCGCAGGGGCGTGGCGAAGAAGTCGAACTCTTCGCGCAGGCGGTTGTGCAGGTAGCGTTCGTAGGAGAAGTGGAGCCCGTGTTTGCCGCCCGCGCCGCCCGCCGTGAAGACGATGAACGTCGGCGGGCGCACGCCGACCTGCGTCACGTACTGCACGCGCAGGCGCGAGCGACCGCCCTTGACCGGGGCAACCGCCGACGGGGCGCGCGGCGCGTCAATGGCGCGCTCGAAGAAGTCGTTGAGTTGCGAGGTGGAGATGCGGTTGTTGCGCGCGCGGTTGGCGCGGATGGCGAGCGGCAGGAGGCGTTCGACGCGCTGCCCGGTCAGAGCCGAGATCGTCACGACCGGAGCCCATTCCAAAAATTTCATCTTGTCGCGCAGGTTGCGCTCAAACTCGAAGGGCGTGCCCGTCTCCTTATTCAAGAGCGCGTCCCACTTGTTCACCGCGATGATGATCGAGCAGCCCGCTTCGAGCGCGTAGCCCGCGATGTGCGCGTCGAGCGCGGTTACGCCCTCGACGGCGTCAACGACGACGACCGCCACGTCCGCCCGCTCCAGACTCCGCCGCGCCATCACGACCGACAATTTCTCGGCCATCTCGCCCGTCTTGCCCTTTCGCCTGATCCCCGCCGTGTCGATCAAACGAAACACCTGCACACGCTTCGAAGCCGTCTCCGCGTTCGATTCAGGCTCTAAGGGTTTTAGGTTTGAACTTTCAGGTTCGAGGTCTGGATGTTCAACATCCGAATCTCCCGCCTCGCGCACGCCCGCCAATGCGCCATCGTCTGTCCCGGTCCCCGTTTCGTCCTCGTCTCCGAGCGGCCATTCGAGCACGGTGTCAACCGCGTCGCGCGTCGTGCCCGCGAGGGGCGAGACGATGACGCGCTCCTCGCCGAGCAGCCGGTTCAGGAGCGACGATTTGCCGACGTTCGGACGCCCGATGATGGCAAGACGTATCTCGCGCGGCGCGTCCTTGTCCACGTCTTCGACCGGCGCGCTCGCGTCGAAACGCCCGACGAGCGCGTCCAGCAGATCACCTACGCCGTCGCCGTGTTCGGCTGCGAGCGGGAACACGCCTTCGAACCCGAAGCGATAAAACTCGCCCGCGTCCGCCTCGAAGCGCACGGCGTCCGTCTTGTTGGCCGCGACGAGCACGGGCTTGCCCGTCGAGCGCAACAGGCGCGCGAGTTCCTCGTCGAGCGGCGTCATCCCGGCGCGCGCGTCCACCACCCAGACGAGCGCGACGGCATCCTGAATCGCCGTCTCGGCCTGCTTCAAAATGTTGGCCGGGATAATGGCCTCGTCGTCCGGCACGATGCCGCCCGTGTCCACCACCTTGAAGCGGCGACCCGCCCATTCGGCCTCGCCGTAGATGCGGTCGCGCGTGATGCCCGGCTCGTCGCCGACGATGGAACGCCGCTCGCCGACCAGACGATTGAACAGAGTTGACTTCCCCACGTTTGGCCGCCCGACGATAGTTACGAGCGGCAGGAAGGCACGCGCCTTCGAGGCTCGCGCGTTCGCTTCGCTTCCATTACCTTCGCTTGTACTCATAGCCCTAGATGATGCGCTATACTTCCGCGCCGCGTCAAAGCCGCGCCCCGCGCGCCGCGACGCGCTTCGCCCGCGCCCTCGCAGGAACGCCTCACGATGAAATTGCCCGGCAGCATCTCTCGTATATTTTATAAAACCCGCGCGCCCGCGCACGGCAATACAACAGTGCGGACGCACGGCGACGAGATTGCGACCTCGCCCGCGCCGCACGTCGCGCTCGGACAGAGAGGCGAAGCGATTGCCGCCGCGCATCTCGAACGCGCGGGCTACGCGCTCGTGGCCGCGAATTTCGAGTTGCCGGTGGGGCGAAACTTGCGCGGCGCAATCGTCCATGCGGAGATCGATCTCGTCGCCTACGAAGGCGACGTGCTCTGTTTCGTCGAAGTCAAAACGCGCGCCTCCGATTGGTTCGCCGCGCCCGAACAGAATGTTGACCGGCGCAAGCAGCGACAGATCACGCGCGCCGCGCGCGTCTACCGCCGCACGTTCGGACTTACCCACGCGCCCTATCGCTACGACGTGGTGAGCGTCATCCTTCCGCCCGCT
>DASPJG010000640.1:0-9795 GCA_035628755.1 Pyrinomonadaceae bacterium | reverse complement strand
AGACGGCGGCGGCGCGCAGGCCGAGACGGGCGCAGACGCGTTCTTCGACGATAGGATCGAGGTGCGCGAATGCGCCGACCGCGCCGCTGATCTTCCCGACGGCGACCGCTTCGCGCGCGCGCAGGAGACGCGCGCGGTTGCGATGCATCTCGTCGAACCAGAGCGCGAAGGTGAGACCGAAAGAGGTCGGCTCGGCGTGGACGCCGTGCGTGCGCCCGATCTGCGGCGTGTCTTTGAACTCGTAGGCGCGACGCCGCAAGACCGTGAGCAGCGCGTCAATTCTGGTGAGCAGTTGGTCGCAGGCGTCGCGCAGCAAAAGCGCGTTCGCCGTGTCAACCACGTCGGAAGAGGTGAGGCCGTAATGCACGAAACGCGCGGCCTCGCCGATGTTCTCGGCGAGCGCGGTCGTAAAGGCGATCACGTCGTGGTCGGTGGTGCGCTCGATCTCGTTGATGCGTTCGACGGTGAAGGCGGCGCGCGTCTTGATCTCGTCGAGCGCATCGCGCGGGATCGTGCCCATCTCCGCGTGAACTTCGCAGACGGCCAACTCCACGTCGAGCCACTTCTGAAACTTCGCCGCCTCCGACCAGAGCGCGCCCATCTCGGGCAATGTGTAGCGTGGGATCATGTTTCAAGTCCCGGGTCTCAAGTCTCAAGTCTCAAGTCTCACCGGCATGCAAATTTGAGACTTGGGACTTTGGACTTGAGACTTCATTTCAAAGCATTCGAGTTCACCGCGTAACGCGCGAGCAGCCAGCGGCCTGAGCGTTCGACGAGGGTGAAAGTTTCGATGGCGTCGGCGCGCTCGAACTTGGTGTTGTAGCCGACGATGAGCGTGCGGCCTGCTTGCGCGTCGCCGTCACCGGCACGTTCCTGCGCGCTGAGTTGGGCGCGGCTGAGAACGCCGCCGAGAGAGTTGCGGATACGTTCGAGGTTCGCGCGGCTCTCGTCTGCGCCCGCCGTGCTGCGCCACTCGTCGGCTGCTTCTGCATAAATCTTTTCGTAATCGCCGCGCGCGATGTCGCTCGTGATGCTGTCAATCGTGTCTTGCGCGCCCGGCGGCAACCCGCTCCGCTTGCGTTCGACGCCGCACGCCGCCGACAACGCGAACGCCAGAAGCAACAACGCGCCAAGCGCGACCGGGCGTGCTCTCATAACTCGATCCACGGCGTCGGCTCTTTGGGGAACGAGAGCGTGATTCTGGTGTCGGTCGAAAAGAGCGCGCCGCGTTCCTGCAAGGCGACTTCGGCGGAGAGCTTGGCGACGTAAGGATTGTTGGCGCGCTGCGAGAGGTGCGCGAGGACGATATGTTCCGCGCCGCCGTCGTAGTCGTCGCGCAGCCACAGGGCGACGTCCTCGTTCGAGAGGTGTCCGGTGCGCGACAGTATCCGCTGCTTCAACTCCCACGGGTAGACGCTGCACGCCTTGAGCATGTCGCGGCTGTGATTCGACTCGATGATGATGGCGGCGCAACCGCGCAAACGCTCGTTGATGAGCGTCGTGATGTGGCCGAAGTCCATCAGCGTCGCAACGCAGACACCTTCGTGGCGCGCGGTGAAGCCGAAGTTGTCAGCCGCGTCGTGCGGGATGGTGAACGGGTGAAAGTCTATCTCGCCGATGCGGAAGTCGTGGCTGGAAGAGATTTCTTCGGTGCGGTCGCGCAACACGTCGGCGCGCTTGCGCGGTTCGTCGCGCGTCACGCCTTCGCGGTCGCCGATGTAAGCCTCGCGCGTCTCGCCGGAAATATAGACGGGGCAGGAGAGCGTCTTGAGCAGCACGCGCAACCCGCCCGCGTGGTCGCCGTGCTCGTGCGTGATGATCACGCCGTCGAGCGAGGCGGCGTCGCAGCCGACGAGCGCGAGCCGTCGCACGATCTCCCTCGCGCTCATTCCCGCGTCCACAAGCACACGCGTGCGCCCCGCGCAAATGAGCACCGCGTTTCCCGACGAGCCGCTTCCGAGGACGGTAAACTTCATGATCCTTATGTCTCAAGTCCCAGGTCTCAAGTCTCAGGTCAAAAGAAAACTTGAGACTTGAGACCTGGGACTTGAGACTTTAAATTTCCAGCCGCGAGCGTTCCACTTTGAAGCCGTTGAGGTTGCCGAGCGCGCCGAGGGCGAGCGAGCCGGAGGTGAAGCGGGCGCGGGCGACGCGCTGCATCTCTTCGGGCGTGACGGCTTCGAGGCGCGCGATGATCTCGTCGGGCGAGATGCGGCGGCCATGCGTGATCTCCTGCCGGGCGAGCGAACCGGCGCGCGCGCTCGTTGATTCGAGGCCGAGCAGGATCGAGGCGATGGCCTGATCCTTCGCTAGTTGCAGTTCTTCGACCGAGACGGGTTCGCGCACGACGCGGCGCAGTTCTTCGAGGGCGAGGTCGAGCACCTCATCGAGTTGCGCGGGCGACGTTCCGGCGTAGATTTGAAAGACCCCGGCATCGGTGAAGCCGCTCGCCGCCGCGCCGACCGAGTAGGCGAGGCCGCGTTCTTCGCGGACTGACTGCCAGAGACGGCTCGAAGTGCCGCCGCCGATGACCGAGCCGAGCAGGCTCGCCGCGTAGCGGTCTTCGTCGCGGGCGGAAGGCCACGGGGTGGCGAGAATCAGGTGCGCCTGTTCGAGTTCGCGCTTGCGCTGGAGCAGGATGGGCGCGGCGGCGCGCGGCGGCGTCGCGTCCGTCTCGGCTTGCGACGAATGTTGTGGCGAAGGCTGTCCGGGCGTCAGGTCGCGCGCGGCGAAGGCGCGTTCGGCCAGTTCGACGAGTTCGGCGTGGGAGACGTTACCGGCTGCGGCGATGACGAAGTTGCGCGGGTGATAGGCCGCGCGGTGAAACTCCGCGGTGCGCGCGTGGTCGAAAGAGGAGACGGTTTCGGGCGTGCCTTCGATGGGGCGTCCGAGCGCGTGGTCTGGAAAATAGGCGGCGTGGAAAAGTTCGCCGAGAAATTCTTCGGGCGAGTCTTCAACCATCTTCATCTCTTCGATAATGACCTTCTGCTCGCGTTCGAGTTCGCGTTCGTCGAAGCGCGGGCTGAGCAGCATGTCGGAGAGCAGATCGAAGGCTTGCGGCAGGGCGCGATCCACGACTTTGAGCGCGAACCCGGTCATCTCGTGCGAGGTGTAGGCGTCAAAATTGCCGCCGAGGCGGTCGGATTCGACGGCGATGTCCAAGACGCTGCGACGCTCCGTGCCTTTGAAGACGGCGTGTTCGATAAAGTGGCAAATACCGTTGAAATCGGGCGTTTCGTGGCGCGAGCCGCGCTTGATCCAGATGCCGATGGTGGCCGAGCGCAAGCCGGGCATGGGTTCGGTCAGAACGGTCGCGCCGTTAGGTAGTTTGGTTGAAAGTATTGCTTCGGTCATTAATGGTTGAACTTAGATGCGAAAAATTTTGATGGGTTGGTGATCACTTTTGCAGTAAGGTGCATCGTAGCATGCGAACAAGAATCGGGGCAAACACCTGCCAGAGGCGCACACGCCGACGGCAAATCGCCTGCTTGACAGGGTTTGGCGGTTGACGGAAAATAGCCACCTTCGCGCTCAAGCGGGTTTTGGCCGGTGTCGGGCAGACAGGCTCGTGCGGCGTTTATGGCTTACGAATTTTTACCATGCTGCTTCTTTCAGTCTCCCGTGCCGCCGTCCACTGGACAAGAGAATAGACGCTTGAGGGCGCGCTCCTTTGTGCAGACGAAGGTTGCGCCCGGAGGTTTTGGTGCGATGAGAAAAACTTACTGGCGTGTGAGTCTGACGCTCCTGTTCGCGCTGTTCCTGACTACGGAGGCGACTCCTGCCGCCGGGGCGGGCGGCGCGCGCAAGCTCGGAATCGTCAGCGGCTCGGTGCGCGACCACAAGGGCAAACCGCTCGCGGGCGCGCTCGTGCAGTTGCTCCGCGACGGCGCAAACCACGTCACCAAACAGACCCGCACCGCCGCCGACGGCACGTTTACCGCGCGCATCGTCCCCGGTCGCTACCTTCTCACCGCGCTTGCCGAAGGCTTCAACGCCACCACCTTCAACGCCGTTCAGGTCAACCCGTCCGACGAACTCGTCTATCGCTTCAACCTCGAACCGCTCGGGCAGGGGCGCACCATGCCCGAACGCCGCAACGACCGCAACGACCCGAAATGGCGTCTGCGCTCGTCGCAAAACCGCCGCTCGATCTTGCAAAACAACGAAGGCCGGGATGCGACCGTCGCCGCGGTTGAAGAAGCGTCGGCAGCGGACGGAGACGCGGAACAAGTGGCGCGCGACGTTGCGCGCGACGATTGGGCGGGCGACCGGCGCAACGCGCACGGCGTCGTGGAGACTTACACCGCCGCGTCCGCAGACCCGGATGCGCCGCTCTACGCGGGCACGAATTTCGCCGTCGCCGTCCCGGCGGGCGAGCAGCTTAACCTGATCTTCGCCGGTCAACTCGCTACGAACGGGCTGGCGCGTCTGGAAACCACCGGACGCTTCCGCGCGGGCACGCGCCACCTGCTGAGCGCGACCGTCGGCGGCGCAACTTTGCCGCTCGCGTTCAGTTCTACCGCCGACCCGTCCGCGCCGCGCTCGCTCAAACAGGTTTCCGTGCGCGCCGTTGACGAGTGGGTCGTGCGCGAGGGCGTGGTCGTCGTGCTCGGTCTGGACTATTCGCGCTTCATGGGCGCGCACGGGTCTGGAACATTCAGCCCGCGCCTCGGCTTTCAGTTCGAGACGGACGCGCGCACGCGCCTGCGCTTCGGCTACGCGCCCGGCGGCGTGAACTCGCAGCCGCAGTCGGTGGCGCGCTTCGAGGACGGCGATATTGTCTTCCCGGAGATGGCCGCGCAACCCATCGCGTTCGCCGATGGGCGCGCGCTCGCGGAGCGCAGCCGCCGTCTGGAATTGGGCGTCGAGCGCGTGTTGGACAACAATTCGAGCATTGAGGCGACGGCCTTTTTCGATACCACGGACGGGCGCGGCGTCGGGTTGATGAACATGCCGCTCGGCGCGTTTGCCGGTGAAGGCAGCACGGAACTCCTGAGCGTCGCCAACCAGCAGGGCGCGGCGCGCGGCCTGAGAGTCGTCTATGCCAGACGCATCGGCAGCTACCTGAAAACTTCCGCCGGTTATTCGTTCGGGCGCGGGCAGCAACTCGCGCCGGGGTTCTCCGCCGCGTCCTCTTCGCCCGGCGAACTCTTCCGCAACGGTTTCTTCCAGACCGTCGCCGCGCAGGTCGAATCGAGCTTCGACACGGGGACGGACGTGCGCACGGTGTTGCGTTTCTCGCCGCAGGCCGCCGTCTTCGCCATCGATCCTTTCGCGGGTCGCGTGGCGGTCTTCGACCCCAGTTTGAGCATCCTCGTCACGCAGGATTTGCCGACCTTCGGCCTGCCCCTGCAAGCCGAGGCCGTGCTCGACGCGCGCAACCTGCTCGACGCGCAAACGAGCGTCGAGGACGGCGACACGCTCACCAGCCTGAGCACGAACCGTCGCTCGGTGCGCGGGGGAATCTCAGTCCGCTTCTAAAAATTCCGAAAGTAGGCCGTGCAGTATGTAGGCAAAAGCGCGCAGGCGTGAAATTTCTTCGCCGCTCCGCTTTTGCCTTCTCTTTTATCCGCGCCCCGGCGGACTCCGCTGTAAAAGCCAGCAAAGTTTACTTTTTCCGAAAACTTGGATAAATGCAAAAAGTTGGATTTAAGTTTGTCCGGCTACAGACGGCGCAATGGGCGCGGGATTCGGCGTCGAGCGACGGAAATCGGCGTGTGCGTGTGCGATGCGACGCTGGCGCGCACGCCCGCCGGGCGCGTCGTTAAAGCGTCGTTGTTTCGTCTGCCGACTGGAACATCAATTGCCTTTGTTTTGTCGGTTTGGGGCATGAAAGGAGCTGAAGGCGCGAGATGAAATCGGTGCTGACAACGCGGGCTTGGGTGCTGCTGATAGCGGCCTCGCTCCTCGTCGCCGCCGGCACGCTCAATTTCGCGCAACGCCTGACGCGCACGCCGCCGCCTACCGACGGCGTTGTGTGGGAACAGACGGACAAAGGCATTTTCGCGCGCGCCGTCGCCCCGAACTCGGCGGCCAGCCGCGCGGGCATCCTCGGCATCCTCCCCGGCGACCGTCTCATCGCCATCAGCGACGACGAAGAGCACAACGAGCCAATCGTCGCCACCGAGGACATCCCCAAGTATCTCGAAGACGCCGCCAACTACGGCCACCGTCTCCGCTACATCATCCAACGCCCCACGCCCGACGGCGCGACGCGCGACTACTACGTCTATCTCGACAGTCTACAGACGATCCCCAACCGCACGACGCGCGACTATTACATCAACTTCATCGGCATCGTCTACCTGCTCGTCGGCCTCTTCGTCCTGTTCAAACAAGGTGGCCGCGCGCCCTTCGTCCTACACTTCACGACGCTCTGCCTCGCCGCTTTCGTCTTGCACTTCTACAAGCCCATCGGCTTTTACGAAGACCTCGACCTCGCCATCGCCTTCCTTGACGATGCGGCCTACGTCCTCTTCGCGCCGCTCTTTCTACACTTCTGCGCGCTCTATCCCGTGCGCCGCCAAATCTCGGAACGCAGACGCTGGCTCGCGCCCATGCTCTACGCGCCCGCCATCGTCCTCCTGATTCTGACAACGCTCATCGACTTCGTGCCGCCCTCGCGCCTCGACTTCTCCGACACCTTTATCGGCAACCTCTACAAGGCCGAGTTCGCGCACTTCTGGCTCGCTCTCGTCTGCGGGGCGACGCTGCTGGTGCGGCGTTTCTGGAAGAGCAAGGTGGCGGTCGTTCGCCAGCAGTTGAAGTGGGTCGTGTGGGGTTCGGTGCTGGCGGTCACGCCGTTCACGCTGCTCTACGCGGCGGGCTATCTCTTCGGCGACGTGCCCGCATCAGTCACCGACGCGGGCACGTCGCGCTGGCTGATTGACGCGGCGGTGCTGCCGCTCATTTTGATTCCGCTCACCTTCGGCAACTCTGTCGTGCGCTATCGCCTGATGGACGTTGACGTGGTGGTGCGACGTGCCGCCGTCTACGCCCTGACGACGCTCGCCATCGCCCTGATGATCGGCGTCGTCGTCTACGTCGCGGGTCTCTACGCGTTCGGCGGCGAGGTGGTCACGCCGGGCGTCATCACTTTGCGCGTGATTATCGCCGTGCTTGCGATGACAGTCATCGTGATGACCGCCGCCCCCATCAAAAACTTCTTGCAGGAGCAGACCGACCGCCTCTTCTACGGCGAACGCTACGACCTCAGAAACGGCCTCCTCGACTTCGGGCGCACGCTCTCCGCAACGACGACGCTTGAGCCCCTGCTCGACGCGCTCGTCAGCCGCCTCGAACAAGTGCTCGGCGTGGCGCGCGTCGCGATCTTCATCGAAGACGCGCGCGCCGCGTCCGGCTATCGCGTGGCGCGTTCGGTCGGGCTGTCCTCGGAGGTGCTGGTGCCGCAGGATTTCCGCGAGATGATCCGCGTGCGCTCGGCTGAAGCGGGCATCGTGCGCGCCGACGACATTGATCTCCAACCGGAGACGAGCGGCTTCGTGCGCCGCGCGCTGCATTACTACGTGCCGTGCGTCGTGCGCGGGCGCATGGTGGCCGTCATCGGTTTGGGTCGTTCGACCGGTGGCGCGCTCCTGTCTTCGGAGGATTTGGAAATCCTCCGCACCATCTCCGGCTATGTCGCCGTCGCCATCGAGAACAGCCTGCTCTATCAGGAGCAGACCGAGCGCGCCGCCGAACTCGAACTGCTCAAAGAATTCAACGAGTCAATCGTCGAGTCGATCAACGTCGGGCTGCTGGCCGTGGATTCCACAGGCCGCATCACGGGCTGCAACACCGCGCTCGAAGAATTGCTCGGCGTGCGCCGCGACGAGGCGGTCGGCGCGCGCGTCGAAGATTTATTCGCCGACGATTTCGCCGAGACGCTGCAACAGGCGCTCGGCGCGAGCGGTTGGGAACTGGCGAGCCTCCGCCATATTTACAAACTCCACACGGCCACGCGCGATGGTCGCTCCCTCATTCTCAACATCGCCTTCGCCCCCTTGCGCCGCACCGAGATCGCCGCGCACACCGGCGCGCTCGTCGTCCTCGAAGACGTGACGGCGCGCGTGCGTCTGGAAGAACAGTTGCAGCAGCGCGAAAAACTCTCAAGCATCGGCCTGCTGGCGGCGGGCGTCGCGCACGAGATCAACACGCCGCTGACGGGCGTTTCGAGTTACACGCAGATGCTCCTCGGCATGCTCTCGGCGAGCGACCCGAAGCACAAGCTGCTCGAAAAAATTCACCGCCAGACCGAACGCGCCACGGGCATCGTCAACAACCTGCTCAACTTTTCGCGCACCGGCACGGTGACGGAGTTTGACGAGGTGAACGTCAACCGTGTGCTCGATGACACGCTGCAACTCTTGGAGCCGCAACTGCGCCAGAGCCGGATCGAGATCGTGCGCGCTTACGACGGCGAACTCCCCGCCGCCTATGGCAACGCCGGTAAACTCCAACAGGTTTTCACCAACCTGATCCTGAACGCGCGCGACGCCATCCCCGACGGCGGCAGCATCACGCTCTCGACCGCGGCGGAAGACAATGATTCGGTCGTCATCCACGTCGCCGACGACGGCATCGGCATCGCGCCCGAAAACGTCGCGCGCATCTACGATCCGTTCTTCACGACGAAGGGCGTCGGGCGCGGCACGGGGCTCGGCCTCGCCGTCTCTTACGGCATCGTGCAGGAACATTCAGGCCACATCGCCGTCAACAGCGCGCCCGGTCGCGGCACGACCTTCCGCATCACCCTGCCCACCACACAGGGACGCGCGCACCTGCAAGCCGCCAGCGACTAAAAAGCCGTCAGTTGTGAGTCGCAAATCGTGAATAGAGAGAAACCTGTTTTCTCTATTCACGATTTACTTTTATTGGTGTAATCTCGCAGCCGTTCGATACCACAATTCGAGGCCGTAGGTCTTTACTTCATGGCACACAAGAGAAGTCGCATGTTGCGAGCGGTAGGGGCAGGCGTGCGCGCGTCGCTGGCGTTCCTGTGCGCCGCCGTCGCGTCGTCGCTGCTCATCGCGTCGAACGCCGACGTTGCTCGCGCGGAGAACGGCGCGGGCGGCATCGGTTCCGGGTCGCCGGTTGACGGTAAAACTCTCGTCGTGCGCTTGCGTTCGTTTGCGCCGCGCGCGAGCGGCCGTTTGCTGCTCGAACCGACGGCGGGAGGCGGGCGCGCTCGCTTAACAGCCGTCAATCTTCCGCCCCCGCAGACGTTGACGCCGAAGGCGCGCGTGTTCGTCGCATGGGCGAGCGGAGGACGCATCATTCGTCTCGGCGAACTCCGGCGCGACTCGCGCGGCGGCGGCTCGCTCGTCTTTCCGCACCCGGCGGAGTTCGCGCGCTACAGCCTGATCGTGACGGCGGAAGCGAACGCGCGCGCCGAACGCCCGACGGGTGCGCCCGTCTTCTCGACGCGCGCCAACGAAGTCGCCGCGCTTTTTCCAGACCCCCCGGCCAGAGACAACGCGCGCGCCGCTGCCACGCGCCGCGACAGGCGAGCGACGCCGCCACAGCGCGACGCGCCCGCATCCACAACGAGCAGCACAGCGGGCACTGCCGCGCCCGGCGAGATAAGTGCGCCGCCACGCGCCGCGAACGCCGCCGCGACGACCGCTCTGAGAACCAGAGGCAGCGTGCGCGCGGGCGGCGCGGAGGGCGAGTTTTTCACGAGCGTTGACGAGGCGATTAGCCGGGACGCGACGGCGCGCACGCTCGTGCTCGTCGGCGACCGTGGGGCGCGACGGGCGCGCGGAACGGCGCGCGTCGCCACGTTGGAGGACGGCA
>DASPJG010000639.1:0-5303 GCA_035628755.1 Pyrinomonadaceae bacterium | reverse complement strand
TTTCATACTTTCTCGCGCGGCCGCCCGCGACGAGCACCACGAACCCGCGCAGCCCGCTGTCCTTTGAAGAACTCACGCAGCTCGAAGAGAATGAGCTTTAAAGCGTATTGCCGCGAAGAGGAGTGAAATTATGATGCCCGTCCTGAAAAGAGCCTTACCGTTTATCCTGACGCTGCTCGTCGGCGTTGCCGTGGGAAGTAGTTTGAAGCGCGCCGAACGCGCCGCCACGCCGCAGGGGGCGGAGGTGTCGTGCAAAATGCGTAAGCGACAAGCGATGATGAGGGCGCCGCTGCCGCTGCCGCCGCCGCCCATGCACTACGAGAGCGATGGCTTTACGGCCAGAGAGGTGACGCGCAAGGCTATGATTACCGATAAGCCTGAACCGCTCTACACCTACAATGCCCGCCGCAACAACGTGACGGGCACGGTCAGGCTGCGTATGTTGCTCGCGGCGGACGGCACGGTGCGGAACATCGCGCCGCTGGCGACGCTGCCCGACGGGCTGACGGAACAGGCCGTCGAAGCGGCGCGCAAAATCAAGTTCACGCCCGCGCTGAAAGACGACCGCACGGTTTCGCAGTATGTGACCGTCGAGTACAACTTCGATATTTATTAAGCCGCGCGGGTCAGGAAAATTTAATGGATGAGCGAACGGCGCGCCGCGAGATCGTGCGCGTCGGCCAGTTGATGTATGAGCGCAGCTACGTCGTCTCTTCGGACGGCAACGTGAGCGTGCGTCTCGACGACGGGCGGATACTTGCGACGCCGACGCAGACCAGCAAGGGACGCATGACCGAGGACTCGCTCGCCTTGACGGACATCGAGGGCAAGCCCCTGAGCGACCGCAAGGCTTCGAGCGAACTCGCGATGCACCTTTTGATCTACCGCGAGCGTCCCGAGATTAAGGCCGTCTGCCACGCCCACCCGCCGCACGGCTCGGCCTTCGCCGTCGCGGGGCTGGCGATTGACCAGCCGATACTCTCGGAAGTGATTCTGACTCTGGGCTGCGTGCCGCTCGCGGCCTACGGCACACCCTCGACCGACGAGTTGACGCGCGCCATGCTCCCGCTCGTCAAGCACCACAACGCGCTCCTGATGGCGAACCACGGCGCGGTCGCTTACGGCGAAGACGTGTGGCAGGCGTTCGACCGGCTGGAGACTCTGGAGCACACGGCCAAGATCGCCATCCTCGCCCGCGCTCTCGGCGGCGCGAACAATCTCCCGCCCGACGCAATAGAGAAGTTGATCAACGTCCGCGAGCGGGCTGGCTACCTCGACGAGCGCGCGCGCTGCCAATCGTGCGGCTACCTGCACGAGACGCAGATCACTTGCGCGACCGGCGACCGCCCGGACGCGAAGGCCCCGCGCGCGGCGAACGGCGCGACGGCAAACGGCAAGATAAGTTTGACGCGCGATGAACTTGTGCAACTGCTCACCGAAGCTGCACAGTTGCGGGGGCAGTGAGTTGACAGGAGATAAACTATGTTGGATGGTGAACGCTGCATCCGGTGTAGAGAGTCTTTCAAGTTTGAGCAATTAGAAGTCAGCGCGGAGGGGCTCGGCATTTGCCATAGTTGCGCTGTGAAGATCAGCGGCGCGAGCGAGCCGAAGCGTTTCTGCCCGGTGGACGGGAAGGAAATGGACAAGGTGTTCATCCGCAACATCGTGTTAGTTGATCGTTGCCCGGCTTGTCGCGGCGTCTGGTTTGACGGCGACGAGCTTGAGATGGCCGAACAGGAAACGCGTGTGGATGGGTTTTCTAATTTTATGTTATTTAGCTTGATTTCAATGTAAGGAGCAGAGCGAATGGCACAGGAAGCACTGGGAATGGTCGAGACGAAAGGTCTCGTGGCGATGATCGAAGCGGCGGACGCGATGGTGAAGGCCGCCAACGTGACGCTCGTCGGTTACGAAAAGATCGGCGCGGGTTTCGTGACGGCAATCGTGCGCGGCGACGTGGCGGCGGTGAAGGCCGCGACGGACGCGGGCGCGGCAGCCGCGCGTCGCGTCGGCGAACTCGTCAGCGTCCATGTCATCCCGCGCCCGCACGGCAGCGTTGACGACGCCTTGCCCGTCGGGAACAGCAATTAGCAGATCGTCAGTCGTCAATCGTGAATAGAAAGAAACAGTTTTCTCTATTCACGATTCACGATTTACGGGTTTTTATGATCATCGCGCGGATACTCGGCACGGTCGTCTCGACGCAGAAGGACGAGCGGCTCAGGGGCAAGAAGCTCCTGATCGTGCGCCCGCTCAACCTCGACGGGTCGGACACGAGCGGCTTCCTGGTCGCCGTGGACACGGTGGGCGCGGGCTTCCATGAGCGCGTGCTGGTCGTCGCCGGTTCGAGCGCGCGCCTCGCCGAGGGCATGAAGGATGCGCCCGTAGACGCGGCCATCATCGGCGTGATTGACACGGTGGATTACGTCAACGATTAAGAGCCGTTTATGCAACTGGCGCGCGTTATCGGGACGGTCGTGGCAACCGTGAAAAACGATTCGTTGGAAGGACGCAAACTTCTCGTCGTCCAATCGCTCAACGCGCGGCTTGAGCCGCAAGGCGCGCCGCTCGTCGCGCTCGACGCGATTGGCGCAGGCACGGGCGAACTGGTCATGTGGTGTCGCGGTAAAGAGGCGAGTTTTCCGTTTCGACGCGAGGACACGCCGACCGATTGCACCATCATCGCCATCGTTGACTCGGACGGGCATGTCACCGGAGGGGGCGTCAGGTAGCGGATGATTCTCGCGCGCGTGGTCGGCAACGTGGTGGCAACGCAGAAGAACGAGCGTTACGCGAACGCGCGCGTGATGCTGTGCCAGCCCGTGAGCCTCGAAGGAGAGGAGATCGGGGCGACCTTAATCGCGCTCGACTCGGTTGATTCCGGCATCGGCGACACGGTGCTCATCGTGCAGGAAGGTTGGGGCGCGTCCACCGCGGCGACGAAAGAGCCGGGCGCGGCCATTGATTCGGCCATCGTGGGCGTCGTGGACTACATAGATTTGCTGGCCGACGAGGACAAAGGAGTGAGACGTTGAGCGCGCATGAGCAAGACCCGGTTCGCACGCTCGCCGAGCGCATCGCGAGCCGCCTCGCGACGAAAGACGAGGCGGCGGAAAACTCCGCGTCTCCCGCGCGGCGCGGCTTCGTTGCGAACGTAGGCGACGAACTGGCCGCGCTCCGCGCCTCCGTCTCCGAGATCGGGCAGCGACTTACACAGATCGAATCACACGTCGTCAACCGGAACGACGCGCCGCGCGCGGCCACGAGCCACGGCGACGCGCGCCAACAGCCGCCGCAACGACCGTCTCAAAGTTCTTCGCCACAACCGGGGCACGCTTCTTCGCAGCCTGATGCCAATCCCGCACACTGGCTGAGCGGCACATACGTCCCGGCGGTGCATCCGAGCGAGGAGCGTTTCGGGATTGACGAGGCCGTCTCGGAGTTGGTCGAATTCTTCGAGCGCGAGAAGGTGTGCAACGTCGAACCGGGCGGCAAGCCCTGCGACCATTGCGGCATGTGCAGTTCGCGCGGGTTCTGAAGTTCGGAGAAGGTTGCTGCCACAGCGGGTCGCGCTCGCGCTTGTCACAAAAAACCGGAGGCCGCTTTCAAGTCGAAAGCGGCCTCCGGTTTTTGCTCACGCGCTCTTGATGGAGATGCGCGGTCGCGCGTTGGTCTTACTTGGTTTCGCCCTGATTGCGGCGCATCGTGTTCGGGTCGAAGCGCGGAGCTTGGCGCGCGCCCTCGTCGGCCTTGAAGTAAGGCTCTTCTTTGAAGCCGTAGAGTTTGGCGGCGAGCACGGTCGGGAAACTGCCGCGCGTCGTGTTGTAGTCCTGCGCCGCCGCCGTGTAGTCGTTACGCGAGGTCGCCAGACGGTTCTCCGTCCCCGTCAGTTCGTCCTGCAACTTCAAAAAGTTCTCGTTCGACTTCAACACGGGGTAGTTTTCTTGCAGCGAGAGCAGCCGCCCGATAGTTCCGCCGAAACTGTTGTTGGCCGCGATGATCGCTTCTTTCTGTTCCGGCGATTTGTCGCCGCCCTCGCCCTGCGGCTGCGCGCTCGTCGCGTTCAACAGGCGCGAACGCGCTTCCGCGATCTGCCCGAACACTTCCTGCTCCTGCACGCCCGCCGATTGCGCCGCCGCGACGAGGTTCGGAATCAAATCCGCGCGTCGCTGCAACTGATTTTCCACGCCCGCCCATTTCGCCCTGACGTTTTGCTGCTTCGATTGCAGTGTATTGTAGCCGCACCCGCTGGCCGTCATTGATACAAAGACCACGAAGGCCAACAGTAAAACTTTTCTCTTATTCATTACTCTCTCCTTAATTCAATTGAAGAATAGACAGCCCGCAGATCGCCAGCAGGCAACTTTTGATCCCTTGTTTCTACACGCCCAATTTCAACTCATCGACCGCCTCCGTGACGATCTCAATCTGCGTTAGATACGAGGCGAACAACTCGTGCGCCTCGGCTTCGCTCACAGGCCGCGCGCCCGTCTCGCGCAGGGCGAAAATGCGCTCGAACGGTTCGGGGTTCAACCCGAAATGCTTGACCGCCGCGCGCACGCAATCATGCTTCAAGACGGGCGGTTCTTTGATGCCGTGCAGCATCAGCGCGGGCGCGAACAGCACTGCGAAACTCGTCAAACTCTCGCCCATCAGGTCGGCCAACTTCTCCACGGAGACGGACGCCGGGATGTAGAGCCGCCGCAGTTGAATCAACTTGCTGCGCAGTTCGTACTCCGTCTGGTGACGCAGGTTGTGATCGTGTATTACGAGATCGGCGAACGGATCGTTCCCGTAGAGCACGACGCGCGCCCGCTGCATCTGGTGAAACTCAATCGGAAAAACGTCTGCCGCGTCGCGCAACTCTTCGGTCGTGAAATAGACCGGCAGCGGATGACCCAGACGCCGCCATTCGCGCAGAGGGGCTTGCGCCTGTCGCAACTCTTCGGGCGTGATGCGCACGAGCGCGATCAACAGGTTGTAGTCGGAACTCTTGTCGATATGATCGCCCGCCGCCGCCGACCCGTACAACACCACCGACGCGAGGTTCTCGCCGTGCGTCGCGCGCAGATCGCCGATCAAATGATTGAAAGCCTCTTGCGCTACCTTGTTAGCCATCAGCACTCCTAGCTAGATGTTGAACGATGGACGCGGAAAGATGATCTCGAACTTCCGACCAAATTTCATTCATCGTTCCGCCTTCCCCGTTTCCCTACCAATCGCCACCCGACCCGCCGCCGCCGAAACTCCCGCCGCCGCCGAAGCCCCCGAAGCCGCCACCTCCGCCGCCGCCCCCGCCGCCG
>DASPJG010000638.1:0-3381 GCA_035628755.1 Pyrinomonadaceae bacterium | reverse complement strand
CGACTCGACGCGCTCGATGGCCGCGCGGGCGACCACGTCCATGTCGACGAGCCGCTCCTCCTCCTCCTGCATCAGGTAGTCCATCGCCTCGTCGACCCGCATCTTCCGGCGGCGCGTGCGCCCTTGGAAGAGGTTGCCGAGCATGTCCTTCATGTTGATGCCCATCTCCTCGACCCCTTGCGGGCCGGCGACCTCGATGGTCGGGAAGTTGCGCTCGCGCACCTCCATCTCGACGAGGCGGTTGTCGAGCTTCGAGGCGCGCAACTGCTCGCGCAGCTTCTCGCGCGTGCGCGTGAACTGATCGTCGCGTGCGGGCTGCGGGTCGGTCGCCGAGACCTGCGCCTCCTCCTCGTCGAAACTGAAATAGCCGGAGCCGGGGCGCGGCGGCAGCAACAGATCGAGCAGTCTTTCCTCCGCGTTCAACTCCGCCTTCTCGGCGATCTCCTCGACCTTCTCGATGCGCACCATCTCGACCGCGATCTCCATCAGGTCGCGGATCATGCTCTCAACGTCGCGGCCGACGTAGCCGACCTCCGTGAACTTCGACGCCTCGACTTTGAGGAAAGGGGAGTTCGACAGGCGGGCCAGGCGGCGCGCGATCTCAGTCTTGCCGACGCCGGTCGAGCCGATCATGATGATGTTTTTGGGCATCACGTCGGCGGCCATATCGGGCGGCAGCTTCTGGCGGCGGACGCGGTTGCGCAGCGCGATGGCCACCGCGCGCTTCGCCGCGTGCTGCCCGACCACGTGCTTGTCGAGTTCGGCCACGATCTGCCGCGGCGTCAGCTCGTCGAGCCGGACGTTCTCGTCAACTTCGCCCTGTAGGTAGATAACCATTGCTAGAGGTTAGAGGCTAGAGGTGAGAGGTTAGTGCCGGAAAGTTTTCTTACTGACCTCTGACCTCTGTAGTTCATAACTCTTCGACCAGAATTTTCTGGTTCGAGTAGATGCAGATGTCGCCGGCGATCTTCAGTCCCTCGACGGCGACCTCGCGCGCGCCCAGTTCCGTGTGCTGGAGGAGCGCGCGGGCGGCGGCGAGTGCGTAGGGGCCGCCGGAGCCGATGGCGAGGCAGTCGTCGTGCTCGTCGGGGGCGATCACGTCGCCGTTGCCGGAGAGCAGGAAAGAGCTTTTCTCGTCGGCCACGAGCAGCAGGGCTTCGAGGTTGCGCAGGATTTTGTCCGTGCGCCACTCCTTGCTCAGTTCGATGGCCGCGCGCTCAAGGTTGCCGTGGTACTGTTCGAGCTTGCCCTCGAAGCGCGTGAGCAGCGCGAAGGCGTCGGCCGTCGCGCCGGCGAAGCCAGCGAGGATGCGGTCGTTGTAGAGGCGGCGCACCTTGCGCGCGGCGCTCTTCATGACGGTGTCGCCCATCGTCACCTGCCCGTCGCTCGCCATCGCGACGCGCCCGCCGCGGCGCACGAGCAGGACGGTGGTGCTGCGCGTGCGCGCATGTCTTCTGTTTTTACTCATCGTCGGAGAAAGGGAACTATAGGAAGCGGCCGGAAGGGAAGTCAAGCCACGCACATTTTCAGTTTTCAGTTTTGAGCTTTCAGTTTTGAGCCTTCAGTTTTCACTTCCGACTTCTTTCGTGAATCCTCCGTGCCCGCTGCGCCCTCTGCGGTGAGCAACTTCGGTCAAGTTTGAATCGACTCGTCGCTCCGCTCATGCGACGCGACTTCGTCGCACTCTTCGCGCGCGGCCGGGCGGGGTCGAATCGGAGAACGCTGTGAGTTGCTGTATGATGAGACGGCCGCGCGTTGTCTGTTTTAGGGTCGTGCGCGCGGAAGAATCTTTAGCGATTCGGAGTGGAGGGAAGTGGGGCCGCTCATAGGCATCACGATGCGCCACGAGTTGGAGACCGAGCGTTTCTACCTCGCGCGCAATTACAGCGAGGCGGTCGAGGCGGCGGGCGGTGTGCCCGTGCACCTGTCGCTCATCCCGCGCGTCGAGTACGTGGGATCGGTCTTGGGTCGGCTCGACGGCGTGCTGCTGCCGGGCAGCGCGTCGGACGTAGAGCCGCTACGCTACGGGCGGGAGCCGCACCCGCGCCTCGGCTTCGTCCACCCGCTCAGGGACGAGACGGACGCGCTCGTGCTGGCCGAAGTGGAGGCCCGGCAATTGCCGCTGCTGGCCATCTGCTTCGGGGTGCAGATTTGGAACGTGACGCGCGGCGGGACGCTGATTCAGGACATCTGTAGCCAGTGGCCCGGCGCCATCAAGCACGAACAAGGCGCGCCGCGCGGCCGACGCTCGCACAGTCTGCGACTGCTCGAAGGCAGCCTGCTCGCGGAACTGGCCGGAAGCTCTGCGGCTCAGGTCAACAGCCACCACCATCAGGCAATCGAGACGCTGGGAACCGACCTGAGGGCCACGGCGTGGTCGCCCGACGGGCTCGTCGAGGGCGTGGAAGACGCGCGCGGAGACCATTGGGCCGTTGGCGTCCAGTGGCACCCGGAAATCGACTGGCAGGGCGACGAGTTTTCCGTCCGACTCTTCGGCGATTTCGTCGAAGCGGCGCGCGCTTACGCCTCTGCCAGAACTGCTTACGCGGGCGCGGAACAATAACGAGCGATCAGGCTACCGACCCGAACGAGCGCCGCGTTTTGCCACTGCCATGCGTCCGATAACGTCAGAAGTTCCTTGCGCTTCAAAATTAACTTTACGGTTTGGCAGATGGGGAAGAAGATTTGGCCGGGGAAGGTTTGGCTTGAGATTTACGGACTTTCTGCGGACTTTCTTCCGGCGACTTTCTTCCGGCGTTTGTCGTGCCTTGTGCCTTTCGGTTAGATTCTGGGTCGTGACGGTCTGGCATGAGTGATCCGGATCTCAATTTACGCGGGCGTGTCGCGTTTGTGACGGGCGGTTCGAGGGGCATCGGGCGGGCCGTCGTGGAGAGGTTGGCGGAGGCCGGCGTAAGCGTCGCAATTAACTACGTGCGTGACGAGGCCGCGGCGGGAGAGGCGAGGCGCGCTGCCGAAAGCCTCGGCGCGAGGGCTGAGATCGTAGGCGGGGATGTGAGCCAGGTCGCGGACGCGGAGCGGTTGGCGCGCGACGTTTTTGAGAAGTTCGGACGTCTGGACATACTGGTGTGCAACGCTGGGCTGTGGGAGGGCGCGCCGGTCGAAGGGATGTCTGAAGAGTTGTGGTGCAGGGTTCTGGACACCAACCTGAAAGGGACTTGGGCGGCGTGCCGAGCGGCCGTGCCGTATATGAAGCGGCAGTCTTTCGGGCGGATCGTGATCGTCAGTTCCACGGCCGGTCAGCGCGGCGAGTCGTTTTATTCCAACTACGCGGCCTCGAAGGGCGGACAGATTGCGTTCACGAAATCGCTCGCGGTCGAACTGGCCCCGCACGGCATCAACGTGAACGCGGTCGCGCCCGGC
>DASPJG010000637.1:0-4696 GCA_035628755.1 Pyrinomonadaceae bacterium | reverse complement strand
GCCGGAGAAGATGGGCACGCTCGCCTTCGACGAAATTGAGATCAAACCGCTCAGCGAGTTTTACGCCAGCGTCACGGGGCGTTGGCGTCTGACGCGCGCGGGAGATAAGCCGCACGGGCGTTTCGCGCTCATCCTTCGCCGCACGAACACCGGCTGGCGCATCGTGCAGGACACCACGACCTCTGGATAAATTTCAAGGTTCAAGTTTCAGGTTCAAGACAAGGAGTATCAAACTTCTGTTCTGAACCCGAAACCTGAAACCTTACTGCTGAAATCCCTATGCTTGCCGTCATCAACTGTGCGCAACTCGTGACCCTGCGGGGGGCGGCGCGCCCGCGCGTGGGGGCTGAGATGCGGGAGGTTTCGATCATCACAGACGGGGCGATGCTTGTCGGCGATGACGGGCGCATCGCGGCGGTGGGCGCGCGCGGCGAGATCGAGCCGCTCATCACGGGCGAATGCGAGGTGACGGATGCGGGCGGGCGCGTCTGCCTGCCGGGTTTCGTAGACGCGCACGCGCACCCGGTGTTCGCGGGAACGCGTGCGGGCGAGTTTGAACAGCGCGCGGCGGGCGCGACGTATCAGGAGATTGCGGCGGCGGGCGGCGGCATCCGTGCGAGCGTGCGTGCGACGCGTGCGGCGACGGAGGATGAGTTGGTCGCGGCGTCGAAGCGTTACGCGGAATGGTTTCTGCGCGGCGGCACGACGACCGTCGAGGCTAAGTCGGGTTACGGGTTGTCGGTCGAGGACGAGTTGAAAATGTTGCGCGCCGTGCGCCGCCTGAACGCGGAGACGCCGCTGCAATACGTGCCGACATTCCTCGGCGCGCACGAAGTGCCGGACGAATACCGCGCGCGCCGCGCCGATTATGTCGAGCTGGTGATCAACGAGATGTTGCCGCGCGTGGCGGAGGAGAAACTGGCGGAGTTCTGCGACGCGTTCTGCGAGGAGCGGGTATTCGACGTGGACGACTCGCGGCGCATACTTGTGGCGGCGCGCGCACGCGGTCTCGGGTTGCGCCTGCATGCGGATCAACTCTCGCTCTCCGGCGGCGCGCGGCTCGCCGCCGAACTCCGCGCGGCGACCGCCGATCATCTCGAACACACGGACGCCGGAGGCATCGCCGCGTTGAAGTCTGCCGGGGTGCAGCCGGTGCTTTTGCCGGGGTCGGTCTACGCGCTCGGCTCGTCGCGGTATCCGGCGGCACGCGCGATGATCGAGGCGGGTCTCGCCGTCGTCCTTGCGACCGACTTCAATCCGGGGTCGTCGCCCACGCCTTCGATGCCGCTCGTCCTCTCGCTCGCCTCCACGCACATGCGGATGACGCCCGCCGAAGCTATCACTGCGGCCACCATCAACGCCGCCTACAGCCTCGGTCGCGGGCGCGAAACCGGCTCGCTCGAAGCGGGCAAACGCGCCGACTTCTGCCTGCACGACTGCACGGATTATCGCGAGTTGGCTTACTTCTTCGGCGTCGAACATGCGCATGCCGTCTACGTCGGCGGGCGGGCGGCGTTTCGGCGCGGCGTGAGTGAGAGAGCCACAAAATAGCGGGTCAAAATAACAGTTGACGCACAAGTTATTGATTCTGTATATTTTCCCTAACACTGGAAAGGAGGTGATCAAAAAACGTATATGAGTTCTTATCACAGTGAGGTGGCTGCGGCCTGACCTCCGGATGGAAAACTTGAATTGGTAGGGTTTTCGTCCGTCCGTCGCTGAAACAAAAGCGGCACACAGGCCAATCCCAACAGTTCACCGGAAGACCGCCGACGTTAAATCGTCGGCGGTTTTTCTCTTTCCCCATAATCTGGCACACGGGCGGCACACCGCCGCTAAACAACCGCCTCAAACTTCTTCCATAAGATTTCCGCTTTTCTGCTCATCCCTATTGTCTCGGAAGCGCTATTTAGTATGCGATGGCACGCCTTCTGCATATAGTTCGGCTTGCACCGTCAGTTAGGAGAAAAACCGTACAAGCACAGGCTTTCCGGCTCAGACGTGTGCGAAATCAAGTCGCTGATATAGGGTTTATTTAATGCTACGGAAGTAGCTTCACATTATAGGGAGGATGCACAAAAATGGCGGATTCAATGGGTACTTCAACTAGCTCAGGCACGGAACGTTCGCGCATGATGACCGGTATGTTCAGGGATAGAGAGAGTGCTGAGCGCGCTTATGGTTCGTTGACGAGTCGCGGTTACAGTAAAGACGACGTTAATCTGATTATGTCGGATGATACTCGTAAAAAACATTTCTCCGATGAAAACAAAGATAGCGACCTCGGTGATAAAGCTTGGGAAGATGCGGGTAAGGGCGCGGCCATCGGCAGCGGCGTCGGCGCGACTCTCGCGGCTATCGCCGCCATCGGCACTACCGTCGCCTTGCCGGGTCTCGGCCTTCTCGTCGCCGGGCCTATCGCAGCCGGGTTGGCTGGTGCGGGTGCGGGCGGCTTGACGGGCGGACTCATCGGCGCGTTGGTCGGCTCTGGTATCCCGGAAGACCGGGCGAAAGAGTATGAGCGCGGCGTCAACGAAGGCGGCATCGTGATGGGCGTGAATCCCCGCTCGGACGAAGACGCCGCATACTTGGAGAACGAGTGGCGCACCCATCGGGGCGAGCACATTTACCGCTAAGGTGTAGCAGCGGCTGGTAACAATTTACATGCGCCGGTTCGCAATTAACGGACGAGCCGGCGAGGAGGATACGTAATGCGACGCACTTTAGCACTGGCGGTGGCTTTGGCTGCTGCGAGTTTCAGCATCGGCTGTGGCGGGGACAGCGCGAACACAAATACGAACGGCAACCGCAATGCAGCAAACGCGAACGGAGCTTCAACGAGCGGCAGCCCGACGCGCGAAGGCGTGATTGATACGAACGCCAACGTTAACGCAAACGCGAACGGCAACACCGTCTCATCCAATACGGCGGTTGTGACTAATAACAACGGCAACAAAAACACGTCCGGCGTCAGCAGCACGAACGACGCGGGGCATGGCAAGAGCGGCAACGCCAATCACTAATAGAGGAAGCGAGAGCTTCGACGAGAAAGCCCCGACCGCAGCGGTCGGGGCTTTCTGTTTCTCGTCGCCCTTTAGAGCGGAGGGCGCGTCGTGTCGGCCGGCGCGGCGGGCTGCTCCGAAGGCAGCAGGCGCGAAGGGTCGGGCGCGGAGGGCGAGGTGTGCGTGTGGACGATCTTCCAGCCGTTGTTGATGAGGCGAAAGACGACGGTGAGCCGCCCGGTCGCGCTCTCGGGCGTGCCGCGAAACTCCTGCGTCTGCGTCCAGAGGCAGGAGACTATCGCGCCGCCCGCGCCGAGCATGTTCACGCGCACGTCGCGCACTTCGAGTTGCACGTTTTTCGCGTCCGGGTAAGAACTCGCGCGGTTCGAGCGCACCTGCTCCCAGGAGCGCGTGACCGTGCCGTTGTTGTTGAAGATGACGAGTTGCGGCGAGTTCCAGTAGACGCTCATCACCATCTCGACATCGGATTTGCGGATGCCGTTCAGGAGCGTCTCGAACGTGGCGCGGACGGCGCGCTCCGCCGGACTCGCCGCCGCAGCCGTTTGCGCTGCACCCGTGCGGCGCGGGGCGGGGCGGTCTATCACTTCTTCTACGTCGGCGGGCGTTCCCGGCGGGATTTTATGCGCGCCGCCGGAAGGCGTCGGAGAAGGCGTGGGGAGCGTTGCGGGGCGGCGCGTGGCCGGGCGGCGCGGGGGCGTCTGCGGCGCAGCCGTCGGCGAACTGTTCGTGTTCTGCGCGGAAGCCGTTGAGACGGCACACGACAACGCGAACGCGGCGGCGATGAATAATTTTTTGAACATGATGACTCCTCTGTAAAGCTGCGCGACTTTGAAGCTCCGCGCGAAGGCGCGCGAGATAGTTTCCGGCAGGCGCGCCCTGACCATGCCGGAAGATGAAATTTCTAGATCAGGCGCACGGCCTCGCGCAAACGGCGGGCGGAAGCCTCGCGCCCGATGAGATCGAAGACCTCGAACATCGAAGGGCCGACCGATTGGCCGGTCAGGGCGGTGCGCGCGGCGTTGATGAAGAGACCGGCTTTGACGCCCGTCTCCTCCGCGCAGGCGCGCAGCGTGGCCTCGCAGGTCTCCATCGTGAAGGGTTCGGTTTGCTCGATGCGCGCGGCGAGCACGGGCAGCAACTCTCTGAGGCGCGGCTCTTTCTGCAAGTTCTTCTTCACGGCTGCTTCATCAAACTCGAACTCGTCGCCGAAGTAGGCGCGACCCTGACCGGAGAAGTCCTTGAGCGTGTGAAAACGCTGGCGGATGACCTCGATGGCGCGCTCGAACCACGCCCGCGCCGAAGTTTCGTATTCCGGCTTCCAGAGTCCCGACGCTTCGAGTTCCGCGCGCACCATCGGCGCGAGTTCGCCCAGCGGCATCGTGCGGATGTATTCGGCGTTCATCCAGAGGGCTTTTTGATCCGTCCACTGGCGCGCGTCCGCCTCGTTGAAGTTGAAGACGGCGGGCGCGCGGTGGATGCCTTCGAGCGCGAACCGCGCGACGAGTTCTTCGCGCGACAGAATCTCCTGCTCGTCCTGCGGCGACCAGCCGAGGAGCGCGAGGAAGTTGCGGAAGGCGGCAGGCACGAAGCCACGGTCACGATAAGTCGTGAGCGAGACGACTTCGCCGTGCTTGCGTTTCGAGAGTTTCGCCTTGTTCGGCGCGAGTATGAGC
>DASPJG010000636.1:0-16404 GCA_035628755.1 Pyrinomonadaceae bacterium | reverse complement strand
CGACTCGACGGCGCGCCGGACGAGTCCCGGCAACAACTCGAACTGTTCGTCGTGCGTCGTGTCGATGAAGCTGAAAGTCAAAGCCTCGTCGAACCCGCACGCGTT
This sequence comes from Pyrinomonadaceae bacterium, assembly GCA_035628755.1. Classification (GTDB taxonomy): domain Bacteria; phylum Acidobacteriota; class Blastocatellia; order Pyrinomonadales; family Pyrinomonadaceae; genus JAIVJZ01. The sequence goes on along the minus strand of DASPJG010000636.1, from coordinate 16,299 downwards.
CAGAGCGCGCCGCGCCTCACGCCTCCGCCCCTCGTGCGCGCGGTATTCGCCCGCGACGTTGGCGGCGGGCAGCGTGTCCGAAACTTTGTCGTAACCGAAATGACGCCCGACCTCTTCGACCAAGTCCTCTTCGAGCCGCAAGTCCGTGCGCCACGACGGGCTGACGAAGTTCGCTCCCGCCTCGGACGCCGCGACCGCACTTTGCGCGCTCGCATCGCCGGAGGATTGCCGCCCGCCGTTTGCGCCCGCAAGCTCGATGCCGAGCGCGGAGAGGATGCGCAGCGAATCCTGCGGCGGCACGTCGAGGCTCGTCAGTTCCCTGACGCGTGCGAAGCGCAGGGGGACGATTGGCGGCTCGGGCGGCTGCGGGTAAATGTCTATCGCGTCCGTCGTCGCCGTGCCGCCCGCCAGTTCCGTAATGAGAGCGGCGGCTCGCGCCTGCGCGCGTAACTGCCCCTCGTAGTCAACGCCGCGCTCGAAGCGATCCGACGCCTCGGTCTGCAAGCCGAGCGCGCGCGAAGTGCGCCTGACGGACGCGGGCGCGAAGTGCGCCGCCTCGATCAGAACGTCCTCCGTCGTGTCCGAAATTTCCGTTTCCGCGCCGCCCATTACGCCCGCAATCGCCACGGGGCGCGCGGCGTCGGCAATAACGAGCATCTCCGCGTCGAGTTCACGTTCAACGCCATCGAGCGTCGTGAGGCGTTCGCCCGCACGTGCGCGACGGACGACGAGCCGGCGTTCGCGCAATTTCTCCAGATCGAACGCGTGAAGCGGCTGCCCCAGTTCGAGCATCACGTAGTTGGTGATGTCCGCGACATTGTTGATCGAACGCTGGCCGACGGCCTGCAAGCGCGCGACGAGCCACGCGGGCGACGGCGCGATGCGCACCCCGCGCACGACGCGCGCCGTGAAGCGCGGGCACAGGTCGGCGGCCTCCACCTCGACGGACGCGTAACTCTCGGTCTTCCCCTCCGCGCGCGCCGCGTTCATCTCAGGCCAACGCACCGCGCCGCCCAGGAGCGTACAGACCTCGCGCGCGACGCCTACATGCGACAGCAGATCGGGACGATTGGACAGCCCGGCGATCTCCAACACGAAATCGTCGCCCGCCTCGTGCACGGCTTCCACCTCAAGCCCCGCCATCGTCAAACGCTCGCGCAGTTCGCCCGCCGTCAAGCGCGCGCCCGTCAATTCGCGTAGCCAGTTGTAACTGATATTCATAATCGGTCAGTGGTCAGTTGCCAGGGGTCGGTTGTGACGGCTTGTCTCTTATTCGACGTTGAGATCATCACTCACGCCCGCGAGACAAACAGCGGACAACTGGCCACCGGCAACTGACGGTTTTAATTAAACTGTTCGAGGAAACGCACGTCGTTCTCGAAGAGGAGGCGTATGTCGTCGAGCCCGAAGTTCAACATGCACATGCGGTCGATGCCGAAGCCGAAGGCGAAACCGGAGAACTCCTGCGGGTCGATATTGACCGCGCGCAGAACATTCGGGTGCACCATGCCGGAACCGCCCAGTTCGATCCAGCCCGAACCTTTGCAGAGACGACAGCCCGCGCCATCGCACTTGAAACAACTGAAGTCGAATTCCGCGCTCGGCTCGGTGAACGGAAAGTAGGACGGGCGGAAACGCGTGCGCGTCTGCGGCCCGTAGAGGCGGCGCAGGAATTCCGTGACCGTGCCTTTCAGGTGTCCCATCGTGATGCCGCGATCAACGAGCAGCCCTTCGAGTTGGAAGAACATCGGGTTGTGCGTCGCGTCCGGCGTGTCGCGGCGGAAGACTTTGCCGGGCGCGATGACGCGCAAGGGCGGCCTGCGCCGCTGCATGGCGTGAATCTGCACGGTCGAAGTTTGCGAACGCAACGCAAAGCCTTCCGAGGTGTAGAAAGTGTCCTGCGGGCTGCGCGCGGGGTGCGTCGGCGGGATGTTGAGCGCGTCGAAGTTGTAGAAGTCGGTCTCGATTTCGGGGCCGTCCTCCACCGTGTAGCCCATGGCGACGAAGATGTCCTCGATGCGCTGGCGCACGAGCGTGATCGGGTGTTGATGCCCGCGCCGCGGACGACGACCGGGCAACGTCACATCCAGCCGCTCGCGCTCGACGCGCAAACGGGCGACGTAGTTCCCGAGCAAGCTCTCGACTTCTTCGAGACTCCCGGTGATTTGCATTTCCAATTGCTGCGCCTGCTGCCCGAACGCCGCGCGCTCTTCCGGCGCGACGCGCCCGATCATCTTCTTGAGATTGGCGAGCGCGCTTTTCTTGCCCGTGTGGCGCGTGCGCAAATCACCAATCTCTCGCAAGAGAGTTTCGGCATCACCCGATTTCAACTCGTCTACGCTGGCCGACACATCCGCACCGCGAAAACGTGCGAAGCGTCCGAACTCTTGCTCGAACGCTTCGCGCACCGCTTCGATTTGCGGTTGTTCCGTCACTTCCGAACTCATTCAGAAACCTCTATTTCGTAAATCGTGAACCGTCAATTGTGAATAGATTAAAACAGTCTTTCTCTATTCACGATTTACGATTCACGATTTACGTCTCTTACGCTGCCTGCTGTTCCCCGCTACTGCTGATCGCGTTCTTCGCCTGTCCGGCCAGTTCCGTAAAGGCCTCCGGCGAGTTGGCGGCGAGGTCGGCCAGCACTTTGCGGTCGAGTTCGATCCCGGCGACTTTGAGGCCGTGCATGAACTGCGAATAGTTAAGCCCGTTCAAGCGCGCCGCCGCGCCGATGCGCACGATCCACAGGCTGCGGAAGTCGCGCTTCTTCAGCTTGCGCCCCGTGTAAGCAAAGTTCAACGCGCGGTCAACCGACTCGCTCGCGTGGCGGTAAAGTTTCGACTTGTTGCCGCGATAACCCTTCGCTAATTTAAGTATTTTCTTGCGCCGTTGCGTGCGCTTATTTCCACGTTTTGCCCTCGGCATAACATTTCCCTCCTTCAATCAAAGGATGAACGCGGAACGGCGAACGATGAATGAAAGCAGATAAATTTACTGCATCGCCCGGCGTTCCGTCTTCATCATTTCTCTTAGCTTCTCCCGTAGGGCAGCATGTCTCTGAAGCGTTGCTCGTCGGCCTCGGACACGAGCGTATCAATGTCGAGATGACGCTTCCGTTTTTGCGTCTTGCTGGTCAGGATGTGGCGCGCGTGCGAGTGGCCGCGTTTGAACTTGCCGCTCGCGGTGGTGCGCACGCGTTTGGCCGCGCCCTTGTGTGTTTTGAGTTTTGGCATAATAACCGCTCCTTCTTGACTAAAAAATATCTTATTGAGATGGCGCGTCGCCGCCGCCCGTCTCCGTCGCTATCGGCAGAGTTTGCGCCGCCGGTTTCGCCCCGCCGCCACCGCCGCCGCTCGTCTTCTGCTTCTTCGGCGTGAAGATGAAAAACATCTGGTTGCCTTCCATGCGGGGGCGCGATTCGACCTCTCCGTACTCGGCCAAATCCTTCTCCAGACGTTGCAACAACTCCGCGCCGAGTTCGCGGTGCGTGATCTCTCGACCGCGGAAGAAGATCGTCGCTTTGACTTTATCGCCGTCCGTCAGCCAGTCGCGCGCGTGCTTCATCTTGAAGTTATAGTCGTGGTCGTCCGTGCCCGGACGAAACTTCACTTCCTTGACCGTGATCGTGACCTGCTTCTTCTTCGCCTCTTTCTGCTTCTTGCTGTTCTCATACTGGAACTTGCCGAAGTCAATGATGCGACAGACGGGCGGGTCGGCTGTTGCCGCCACCTCGACCAGATCGAGACCTTTGTCGCGCGCCATGCGGATAGCATCGCGCGTGCTCAAGATGCCGAGTTGCTCGCCATCGTCGCCGATGACGCGCACTTCGGGCACGCGAATCCGGTCGTTAATGCGCGCAGAGGGTGTCCGGCGTGTGTCAGGGCGCTGTCCGCGCCCGCGAAAACTTGGTGAGATTGCTCCACCTCCTAGGCTGTAAGTCTCAAGTCTCAAATCCCAAATCTCAAGTTAAACAGCAGGCTTGAGACTTGAGACTTGAGACACGCGACTCAGGTATTCGTCAATGCGCGCGACTCGATGAGGGCGCGCGCCATCCGCTTGAAATCTTCCGTCGGCATCGAGCCGAGGTCGCCCTTTGCGCGCTCGCGCACGGCGACATTGCCCTGCTCCATCTCGCGGTCGCCGAGCACGAGCATGAACGGCACTTTCTGCAACTGCGCATCGCGTATCTTCGCGCCGATCTTGTCGCTCCTCGTGTTCGCCTCGACGCGCACGCCCGCCTCACGCAACTCGCGCGCGACGCTTTCGGCATATTCGTTGATCCGATCCGTGATCGGCAACACGGCCACCTGCACGGGCGCGAGCCACAGAGGAAATGCGCCCGCGTAGTGTTCGATCAAAACGCCGAAGAAGCGTTCGATTGAACCGAAGAGGGCGCGGTGCACCATCACGGGGCGGTGCGCCTTGTTGTCTTCGGCGATGTACTCAAGCTCGAAGCGTTCCGGCAAATTGAAATCCCACTGCACCGTGCCGAGTTGCCAGAGCCGCCCGATAGCGTCCTCGACCTTGAGGTCGATCTTCGGCCCGTAGAAGGCCGCCTCGCCCTCGACGCGCTCGTATGGGACGCCGCGCGCGTCCAGAGCGTCGGCGAGCGCGCGCTCGGCCTGCACCCAATCTTCTTCCGCGCCGAGGTAATTCTTGTTCGTCTCGTTGCCCTTGACGGACAACTCGAACTTCACCCGCTCGAAGCCGAACGTGCGGAAGACTTCCTGCACGAAGTCCACACAGTCGCCGATCTCCGCGCGCACCTGTTCGGGCGTGCAGAAGAGGTGCGCGTCGTCCACCGTGAAGCCGCGCACGCGCATCAGGCCGTGCAGCGTGCCGGACAGTTCCGCGCGATAGACCGTGCCCATCTCCGCGTAACGCTGCGGCAGATCGCGGTAGGAGCGCGGCTGCGATTTATAGATGCCGATGTGGAACGGGCAGTTCATCGGCTTGAGGCGAAACTCCGTCTCTTCGAGTTTCGTCGGCGCAAACATCGAGTCGCCGTAGTTCTGGTCGTGGCCGCTCGTCTGCCAGAGTTCGCGCTTGGCGATGTGCGGCGTGTAGACGAAGCTGTAGTTGCGCTTGACCAGTTCCTCGTACAGGTAATCTTCCATCTTCTTCCGAATCATCGCGCCCTTCGGATGCCAGAAGACGAGACCCTGACCGTAGTTGTCCTGAATCGAAAACAGATCGAGTTCGCGCCCCAAACGTCGGTGATCGCGCCGCTCGGCTTCCTCGCGCTGCCGCTGCCACGCGTCGAGTTCTTCCTGCGTGAAGAAGGCCGTGCCGTAGATGCGCTGCATCTGCTCGCGCTCGGCGTCGCCCATCCAGTACGCGCCGGAGAGCGTGAGCAGTTTGAAGGCTTTCAGCTTGTTCGTGTTCGGCACGTGCGGGCCGAGACAGAAATCTATGAACGGCGAATTGTCTATGTAGTAGACGCTCACCGTCTCGCCGCCCTTGTCTTCGACCAACTGGCACTTCAAAGGTTCGCCGCGCTCCTCGAAGATGCGCAACGCGTCGGCCTTCGGAATCTCTTCACGGCGATACGCGAGATTGCGCTTGGCGATGTCGCGCATGCGCTTTTCGATGACGGGCAGGTCTTCAACCGTCAACTGGCGCGGCGCGATCACGTCGTAGAAGAAACCGTAGCGCGGGTCATCGAGAAGCGCGGGGCCTATGCCAAGTTGCGTGCCGGGAAAGAGGTCTAGGACGGCGGCGGCCAACAGGTGCGCCGTCGAATGGCGCAGCACGTCGAGGCCGTCGCGCGTCGCGGGCAGCACCGGCTCGATCTCGATGGTGGCCGTGGCGTCGTCGCCGTTCGCTCCCGTCTGCTGTCCCAATTTGAACGCAAGGTCAACTTCGCGTCCGTCCACTTTGGCTGCCAGAGCTTGCTTCGCCGCGTCGCGGTCGAGACGCTTCAGAGCCTCGCCCACGCTCACGCCTGCGGGCACTTGCACCGCCTGCGCGCCTTCTTTCAGTTGTACGTTTACTTCACTCATCGCCTGTCATCTCCCGCGAAAATTTACGAGACCACCGGCACGCATCGCGCATGTTAAGCGTCGAGCGCGCAACACGACCCCCGGTCACATGGGTCGGAAGAAAAACCCGTCGGACACGAGCGGCGGCCTTCGCGGAAGCAAAAGCGTCAACCTGATTCTGAATTTCGCGTTCGCCTTTAGGAAACGAACAATTTCGAGATCGGATTCGACAGAAGCGCCCTTGCCGCGCGACGCCGCACAATTCGGTGGCGGGTCGCTCGTGATTAGAATCGAAACGTAGTTCGAGTTCGCATCAACATAAAAAGCAAAGGTCTTCCGGAGCTCACTGTCGAAAAAAGAAATGGTAGGCTCGTGCGGATTTGAACCGCAGACCCCTACCGTGTCAAGGTAGTGCTCTACCCCTGAGCTACGAGCCTACAAATACCAACACCAAACGCTTCAAACACTCTGAAAACGGACTTGTAAAGTAACAAACGCCCCGCGCCCATGTCAAGCAACCGTCTCCCTTCCAAATCAACGCACACAGTCCCTAAGCCTCCCCCGCGACGCCTTCACGCCGCCCCGTTTACACCCATTTTTCGCAGCATAATTCGCCGGGTAAGATTCCCCCGCTCCGTCGCGGACTAAGCCCGCGCCGCACGGTTTTTCAAGCTCTATGGCGGGGTTATGTCGTGTGGCGCGGCACAAGCTATGCGTCCGGCGGAGATTGATTTGATCAAGGCTTCGCGCGGAAGGTGATAATTTCTGTTGCAATTCTTCCGGGTTAGTATTAAGTTCCCGGCGTTCCTGCCGCCTCGCTTCGCCGCTGACGAGTCCCAACACTCTTCAGCCTCACGCTCATTTCCTCGCGAATCACTGCCCAAACTCTGATGTCTCTCAGGTGATAATGCTCACGACGCCGCAGCTACAGGCCATCGCAGTATATCCAGCGGATGCGGCTGTTGCCGCTCTATTACGGAAATACCGCACCGTTCGGCTTTTCATGTCCTGTATAGAGTTGCGCCGAACCATTCGGCGGGATATGCCTCAAGCATTCTGAAACATCACGTAAGAAATTGGCATTTGGAGAAGACTTTATGAAGACCTGGCTACATGAAGTTCTTATCTCGAAGGACTTCTGGGTCAGCTTTAGCGTCGCCGTGATTTTTCTTGTGGCGGGCAAGTTCTCGGCATTTGCCGTTCGCCTTTCGCGCCAGGTTTGGCAGAGCCATCAAATGTACAGCGTGTCGGGATTCTGGATCGGGGACTGCATCCTGCCAAGTTGCGGTGGAGAACGTTTAATAGAAATCTGGCGATTTGTTCAACGACAAGACCAGATTAAAATAACTCTCTTCGCTTACTACCCGACAGGCTCGCTGATAGACCGATGTCTCGGCTCCGGCGTTTTCCGAGGCTCATATTTATCGGCGATTTACTATTCCAGCCGACGAGATAGCTACGAGTCGGGAGTCCTTGCGCTTAAGCTCAATAACCAGCGACTTCGCGGAACTTACGCGCAGTATGACATCGCTGACACGGACGAGAAGTTCTATACAAGTGATGGCGAATACACGCTTACGCGAGTGCATTTACCATTTCTTAAAGCCGCGAAAATGTTATTGGGAAAGCCGCCGTTTCGAGATTATGACGAAGCGAATACTATGTATGAACAGTGTTGTCCCAGAAAGAACCCGGTGGCGGCGGAGAACACAGCCTATTCAACCCAACAAACTCAGTAGCATTCTTTTCAATGACGCTTCCTTACTGTGTAAATTGTAGCTGCTCGCCCGGCGCGGCTGAATTCGGGTCTAGCGCGTCAGGCGGGCGAGCAGCGCAAACAGGTAGTTTGAGAAACATGCCTCATGGAGAGTTCAGCAAATGGTTGATGCACGACGATCAAAAGGAGCTTTTTGAAGCCCTGTTCGCGAGCGTGCTGACCGTCCTTTTTCTAGGGCTGAGCGCGCTCGCGCTCTGGCCTGCGGGCAAGGCGATTATGAGCCTTCGCTTGATGAAGGGCTACTGGCTCTTTTGCATCGTGTTGTATGCGACCTCCATAGTGGTCGTCCTGATTCGACGGATGTTTCGCGTGGATATTGACTCGAATTTCGACGCCTATGTTTTATCGGGACTTGCCGTCAGCGGCTTTCTGCAAGTGGGTTGGTCGGCCTTCGCCGCGCTCACCGTTCACAACTTCACTCCCGGTGCGCCCGTCTGGGTCGTTGTGGCGGTGTACCTCGTCGGACTTCTTTCGTGCTACATCGCCTTCACTATCGTATCAACGTTGTATATGGGCAGCATCTACCGGCAGACCAACCTCATCCTCGCGTTAGCCGGCTTTATTATTTTCAGCGCGTGGCCAACGGGTGGCCGCGCGATATACGGGTGGTTCTTTAATCTTTTTTGAGACGGTGTTGCCGGTTTGGGACAGGAGGCACGCGCCAGCCTGTCTCCTCCGCGCACGTTTGCGGCCTGCGCGCACCGTTTGTAGAGGACGATACGCAAGATGTCCGGGGCAATGATTCTCTACGTTGAAGACGACGAACTGTTGCGGCTGACGGTGCAGGACACGCTTGAGTTGGAAGGCTGGCGCGTCGAATCCTGCGACGACGGGCTTGTGGCTCTGGCGAGGATCGAGAGCGCGGGATGTTACGACCTGCTGCTGTTCGACAACGAACTGCCCGGCGCAAGCGGCCTCGAACTGCTACGCCACGCGCGCATGCTTCCCAGGCGTCAACACACGCCCATCGTCATTATCTCCGCGACGGATTCCGCCCGCGAAGCACATCGCGCGGGAGCAGATGCGTTTCTGAAAAAACCCGACGACATAAATCAACTCGTCTCGACCATTGCCCGCCTGCTGAACACACCCGTCGATTCTGTGACAGAACCCTAGCGCGCGTTTCGTAAGCTTTGTCAGAGACGATAAACAGCAGCCCCTACGGCTTCTTGCGCCGTAGGGGCTGCTGTTTATTGCTTCTCTCGAAACTCTCTTTCGATCACGCGCTGGCGGCTTCGGCTGAGACCTGCTCCCATTCTTCGTAGAGCGAGCGCAGGCGCGCGTCCTGCTGCTGGTACTCGTCGTTGAGCGCCATTGCGCGAGAGGCGTCGCGCGCCACTTCCGGGCGGGAGAGTTCGTCGGAGAGGGCGGCGAGCCGCTTTTCAACTTCCGCGATTTCGCTCTCGATCACTTGCGTCGTGCGGGCGTCTGCGGCGTGCGCTTTTTTCTTGCCGCCTTTACCGCCCGGCGACTTCCCTGTGTGCGAAGGGTTGGCCGAACCGTCACCCTGCGCGGCGGCGCGCGGCGCGATCTTCGCGGCAGGCGCACTCGCTTGCTTCTCGCGCGCGGCCTTTGCGCTCGCGGCCTCGGCGCGGGCGAGGGCTTTCCAATCGTGATATTCGGTGTAGTCGCCGTCGTAGTGTTCGGCTGCGCTCTGGCCGTCGAGCGCGAGGATTTGCGTCGCCACGCGGTCGAGGAAATAGCGGTCGTGGCTGATGGTGATGATCGTGCCTTCGTAGGCGTCGAGAGCTTCTTCGAGGGCTTCGCGCGAGGGGATGTCGAGATGGTTCGTCGGCTCATCGAGCACAAGCACGTTGACGCGCGAATAGATCAACTTGGCAAGCGCGAGCCTGCCCTTTTCACCGCCGGAGAGATCGCGGACGTGCTTGTACACGTCGTCGCCGACGAAAAGAAACTGCGCGAGGAAGTTACGCAGTTCGCCCGCCGTCACGGTCGAGGGGGCGACGCGGCGCAGTTCCATGATGATCTCGTTGCGGTCATCGAGGTCGTCGAGTTGCTGCGCGTAGTAGCCGATCTGGACTTTCGTGCCCCAGCGCGCCTCGCCCGCAAGCGGCGGGAGTTTGCCGAGGAGCGTCTTGATGAAGGTCGTCTTGCCCGAGCCGTTCGGGCCGATCACGCCGAGAGCTTCGCCCCGCGTGAGCGTGAACGTAATGTCCGTCGCCAACAATTTGCCGGGATAGCCGACCGCGAGGTCTTTGACGATGAGCGTTTGGTTGCCCGTGCGCTCGACGCCCTTCAACTGGAAGTTGCCCTGCGACTGGTCGGCGCGCACGGCTTCGACGCGTTCCATTTTTTGCAACATCGTGCGGCGCGACTTGGCCTGCTTGGTTTTCTGCCCCGCGAGGTTGCGGCGGATGAACTCCTCTGTCTTGGCGATCAGGTGCTGCTGGTTTTCGTAAGCGCGCCGCTGCGCCTCGCGCCGCTCCTCGCGCTCGACGAGGAAGGCCGAATAGTTGCCGTTGTAACTGACGGCCTTGCCGTTTTCCACTTCGACAATGCGGCGGCACGAACGGTCGAGAAAATAACGGTCGTGCGAGATGATGACGTAGGCCGACGCGTAGGACGAGAGAAACTCTTCGAGCCATTCGACACCCGCCACGTCCAGATGGTTCGTCGGCTCATCGAGCAGAAGCACATCGGGTTCGGCGAGGAGCAGGCGCGCCATGCCGAGCCGGTTTTTCTGCCCGCCCGAAAGTTTCTCCGTCTCCATCTGCCACATCTCGCGCTCGAAGCCGAGGCCGAACAGAATCGCCTCGGCGCGTGCCGCATACTCGAAGCCGCCCTCGCGCTCAAATTCGTGCTGGAGGTCGCTGTAGCGTTCGAGCACGGCGTCGAGATCGTCTGTGGCTTCGGCCATGCGGTGTTCGAGTTCGTGCATCTCGTGCTCGATCTGTTGGAGACGACCGAAGGCGGCGAGCGCGGATTCGTGGACGGTCATGCCCGGCTCGAAGTCAACGTGCTGTTCGAGCAGCCCGAGATTGAGGCCGCGCGCGCGCACCACGTCGCCGCTGTCGGGCGTCTCCTCGCCGCCGATCAGGCGGAACAGGGTTGTCTTGCCCGCGCCGTTGCGCCCGACGAGGCCGACGTGTTCGCCCGGATTGATCTGGAGCGACGCGCCGCGCAGCACGTCCTGCGAGCCGTAAGACTTGTAAACTTCCGAGAGACGAAACAGCATGACGTTGGCGATTAGCGAATGACGAGACGGTAAATCGTAAATCGTGAATCGTAAATAGAGACTTGCCGTGCTCTATTTACGATTCACGATTCGGGTTCAAACTACGAGTTCAATGCGGCGGCGTCTACTTGCTGCTGTTCGTCGCATTGGTGTTGGACGCGGGCGTCGCCGCCGTCGTCGCGCCCCCGCTCGCGGGCGAATCGGCGGGACTCGCAGCCGTCGCCGGACTCGCGGCGGGCGTCGCCGCCGGACGGCTGCCAGCCGGTCGCAGGCTGCTCAGGGAAGTCGAACTGTTGAGCATGTCCTGCGCCAGATGGTTCGTGATCCGCGCCTCGCGCATGGCGACTTCGAGCATCGCGGCGTTCAAAATTTGCTTGCGCTGGTTGAGGATGTTCTCGGTCGCGTCCTTACGCACGTCCGGGTTGTCGAGCGTCAGGTTCTCGCTCTGCAAACGTTTGTCCGTGAGTTTGAAGATCGTCCAACGCCCGCTCGACTGGATGGGCGCGGTGTAGCTGCCGACTTCCATGCCGCTGAAGAAACGCGTGATCAACTCCTGCGGGAAGCCGCTCTGCTTCAGTTGATCTTCGCTGAAGAACCCGATGTCGCCGCCGCGCAGGACGCTCTGCGGGTCTTCGCTCTTCTCGCGCGCGACGGTGGCGAAATCGCCGCCGCTCTTCAACTGCTGGTAGATGATGTCAATCTTGGTCTTGGCCTCGGTGTCGCTCTTAGCGTCGTTGGTTGCGCCGTTGTCCGCCGGGTCAACGACGATGGCGGCGAGACCCACCCCGCGCTGGCTCACGTAGCGCGCCTTGTTGTTGTTGTAAAAGTCTTCCACTTCCTTATCGGTCGGCGGCTCGATTTTGGCGGCGGTGCGGTCGAGCAGTTTCTGGATCGCCAACTGCCGACGCGCGATGTCACGCACGTTCTCCTCGCTCTGCCCCGACTGCCTGAGCGCGTTCTCAAAAGCTTCCTTCGTTCCGAGTTGCTGCTTCTGCTCGTTGATAACCTGCGTCACTTCGTCGTCCTTGGGCAGGAGGTTCTCTTTCTCGGCGCGCTGGAACAGCACCTCGCGACGGATCAACTCGTCGAGCACCTGCAAACGCCCGGCGGCGAGTTCGAGTTGGGACATGTCGGAAAACTGCACCTGCTGGCTCTTGGCCTGCTGTTCGAGAATTTTGTCAACTTCGGTCAGCATGATCTTTTTGTCGTTGACCGAGGCGGCGACGGCCGTCCCATTGCTTTCCCCGCCGCCCTTGGTGCGGTCGCAGGCAAGGAAGACAACCGCGAGTGAAACGACGATGGCGAGAAGACTGAACTGTTTGGCGGCTCTGTACACTTTGGCTTTCTACTCCTTCAACTTTTCTGTGGTGATCCGACAGCACTCGCGTGTCTGCGACAGGCTTGCGCGCTTGACCTCTGGTAAAACTGTTTGTTATAAATTTTGGTTTCCCGCGTACTCCAAGTCCTCACCGTGTGTGTTGGCGAACGGCGCGGCGCGCTTTTACTTATTCGGAGGTACTCAGGCAATCATGGCTAAACGATGCGAAGTCTGCGGCAAAGGCCCGCAATTCGGTAATAACGTCTCCCACGCGAATAATCGCACCCGCCGACGTTTCAATCCCAACCTACAGGAAATCCGCGTGCAGCGCCCGCAAGGCGGCAACGTGCGCATGCGTGTCTGCACCAGTTGCATCAAAGGCAACAAGATAACGAAGGTGGCGCAGACGGCGAAAGCGGCTTAAATCAAACGATAAGGGATGACCAATGGATGAATGTGAGTTGCTTTCGCCTCACCGTCCCGCGCTCATCCTTTATCGTTATTCTTTCTAACCGCGATGGCGTCAATTTCGACGCGCGCATCGCGCGGCAGGCGCGCGGCCTGCACGGTCGAACGCGCCGGCGGCTCGTCTGAAAAATAGCGACCATACACTTCGTTCATGGCGGCGAAGTCGTTCATATCCGCCAGAAACACGGTCGTCTTCACCACCCCTTCGAGACTCGTCCCCGCCGCCCGCAAGACCTCCGCGAGATTGCGCAAAACCTGCTCTGTCTGTTCTGCGATTCCACCTTCGACGAACACGCCCGTCTTCGGGTCAATCGGAATCTGTCCCGAGGTGAACACAAAATCACCCAGACTGACGGCCTGCGAATACGGGCCGATAGCCTGCGGCGCGGCTTCTGTTGCGACGATCTCTCTCACGGTCTGCATGTCCTCTTTTTAGTCTCGCCAAGCAAATTGCGAATTGTAACAAAAACTCCGCCGCTAGACCAACGCGCGAACGCCCGGGCACGTTCCTACGGTCGCAGTTTCGTGTGAGAACGCAGCACACGGCAGGCTTAAATATTACAGATGAATTTTCAGGGGCGACGGATGCTTTGAGGGCAAATTTAACACCCGGGGCGGAATCGCTTGTCCGCATTTAGCCCCGGCCTTCTTGTGTGAGCGTAACTTTAAGCCGCCCCCTGCAAACGCTCTACGTCGAGCACGCCGGGGACGCCGCGCACCGCGCGGATGACTTTATCGAGGTGCTTCACGTCGAAAACCTCCACCGTGACCTCGATGCGCCCGCGCTCGTCTGAGGCGACGGATGCGCGCGCATCGCGGATGCCGGTCTTCATGTCCGAGATCGCGCTCGTGATCCCGGCGATCATGCCGGTGCGGTTCTCCGTGACGGCGAGAAGTTTGACGGCGTAGGCCGCGTGGTCGCTCTTGCCCGCCCACTCGACCGCGACGATGCGTTCGGGATTGACCATCAACTGCTGCACGTTCTTGCAACGCTCGGCGTGGACGGCGACGCCCTTGCCGCGCGTGACGTAGCCGATGATCGGTTCGCCGTGAACCGGGTTGCAACAGCGAGCGCGCGCCACGAGCAGGTCGTCTATGCCGCGCACGACGATGGCGTCGTCGCCGAGCCGGATGAGGCGTTTGACGGCCTGCACGCTCGTGCGCAGGCGCGACTCTTTACGCTCGTCCAGTTCGGCGAATTTTTCGGGGCCGAGGTATTTCGCAATGATGTTGCGCGGGACGTGTTTGCCGTAGCCGATAGCGGCGAGCAGATCGTCGGTGCGCCCGTAGCCGTATTCGCCCGCGATCTTTTTGAAGTCGCCGTTGGAATCGCTGAGCAGTTTCTTGGTCGAGAGTTGGAAACGCGCGGCCTCCTTCTCGAACAGCTTGCGCCCGATCTCGATTGACTCGGCGCGCTGCTGCTCGGCCACCCAGTGGCGGACGCGGTTGCGCGCCTTCGAGGTGACGACGAAGTTGAGCCAATCGCGCGACGGCGTGGAGTTAGGCGTGCGGATGATCTCGACCACGTCGCCGTTCTGGATCGGCGTGCGTAGCGGGACGATGCGACCATTGACGCGCGCGCCCGTGCAGGTGTTTCCGACCTCCGTGTGAATCATGTAGGCGAAGTCCACGGGGGTTGCTCCGCGCGGGAGTTGGATGATCTTGCCCATCGGCGTGAAGGCGTAAACGTCGCGCGGGTAGAGGTCGAGTTTGAGCGATTCGAGGAAGTCGCGGGAGTCCTTGACCTCCTGCGTCCATTCGACGAGCGAGCGCAGCCATTGGAACGCCTCGTCGTCTTCGTGCGCGCCGCGCCTTCCCTCCTTGTACTTCCAATGCGCCGCGACGCCCTCTTCCGCGATGCGGTGCATCTCCTCGGTGCGAATCTGCACCTCGAAGGGCTGCCCTTCCGTGCCGATGATGGAGGTGTGGAGCGATTGATACAGGTTCTCGCGCGGTGTGGCGATCCAGTCTTTGAAGCGACCGGGCAGCGGTCGCCACAAGTTGTGGATGACGCCGAGCGCGGCGTAACAGTAGCGCACCTCGTTCGGCAGGATGACGCGCGCGGCGACCAGATCATAAACCTGATCGAGTTCGATCTTTTGCCGTTTCAGCTTCTTCCAGATCGAGTAGAGACGTTTGACGCGACCCTCGACGCGTATGTAGGGCACGTCGGCTTCGCGTAATTTCTCTTCGATGCGGGCGGTGGTCGCGTGGAGGAAGTTTTCGTGCTCGGTGCGTCGCTGTTCGAGCTGGGCGGCGAGAGCGCGGTAGTCTTCCGGGTGGAGATGCTGGAAGGCGAGGTCTTCGAGTTCGCTGCGCAGTTTGCCCATGCCGAGGCGGTGGGCGATGGGAGCGAAGATGTCAATCGTCTCCTGCGCGATGCGCTGCCGCTTCTCCGGTTTGAGGAAATGAAGCGTGCGCATGTTGTGGAGACGGTCGGCGAGTTTGACCAGAACGACGCGCACGTCGTCGATCATCGCCAGCAGCATCTTGCGCACGTTCTCGGCCTGCTGTACTTCCTTCGACTGGTTGCTGATCTGCGCGATCTTCGTCAGACCTTCGACGAGGTGTGCAACCTCTTCGCCGAAATACTCGCGGATCGTCGCCGCGTCAACGAGCGTGTCTTCCACCACGTCGTGCAGCAGCCCGGTGGCGACGGAAACTTCGTCGAGCCGCATGTCGGCCAGAATGTTAGCGACTTCGAGCGGGTGAACGAGGTAAGGCTCGCCGGAGGCGCGCGTCTGCCCTTTGTGCTCGCGCGCCGAAAAGAAATAGGCGCGCCGGAGCATGTCCAGATCGGCCTGCGGGTGATTGCGCCCGACCTTTTCGACGATTTCCTCGATACGAATCATAAGCATTGGTGAAGCGTAAGACGTGAATAAAGAGAAGCGCGCTGCTTGGTCTGTTTACGCTTTACGATTCACGGTTCACTGATAAGAATAGGTGATGCCCGACCCGAAAGTCGAGCATCACCTGATGTCTTGCGTCGGAAGTTTACGAAGGCGCGACCGGGCGTTGGTGCGGCCTCGCGCGGCGCGCGGCGTGGTCTGGCACGCCCTAGCTTGAGGCGGACGACTTGGACGCCTTGGCCTTTTCTTCTTCCTCTTTCCTGCGCTTGTTCTCTTCGCTCAGTTGCGAAGTCTTCTGCTGGGCGGCGGCGGC
The DNA here is from genome assembly GCA_035628755.1 of Pyrinomonadaceae bacterium. Classification (GTDB taxonomy): domain Bacteria; phylum Acidobacteriota; class Blastocatellia; order Pyrinomonadales; family Pyrinomonadaceae; genus JAIVJZ01. Next base: position 397 of record DASPJG010000636.1, on the reverse strand, counting down.
CTGTTTCTGGTATTCGGCCTTCTTGTCGTTGTTGCCTTCCATCTCGGCCAGCTTGACGAGTTCCAGCAGCAGGTTCGTCTTGTACGACCATGCCTGTTCGCTGTTCGGGTCGAGGGCGACGGCGCGCTCGGCCAGCGCCATGCCGTCGTTGACGCACTTCATCGCCTTGTCGAAGTCAGCCTGATCCTTCGGCTTCTTGTACTGGATGATGGCCCTGTTGTCCTTCATCACGGTCTGCTTGTTGTCCTTCTGTTCGGTGATGGTGTAGGAGCAGTTCCACTCCTTGCTCGCCATCAGCGTGTAGGCCTGCGACCGTTTGACTTCCGGTATCGAACCCATCTCGGCGCGCGCCGTCAACCACTGCCGCGCCTGTTGCTCGTCCTTGAGCTGACCGAAG
>DASPJG010000635.1:0-14876 GCA_035628755.1 Pyrinomonadaceae bacterium | reverse complement strand
TGCCGTGGTGCTGGAAGCCGACTGGCCGGATGCTTACCGCGTGAACGAGTACGTGCGCGGGCGCGGCAAGGATACGCGCGCCGAGCAGTCGCTCTCCGGCTTCACGCGCTTTCCGCAGTGGATGTGGCGCAACCGCGATTTCCTCGATCTCGTGACGTGGCTCCGTTCTCATAACGACTCGCAGCCATCCGAGGCCGCACGAATCGGCGTTTACGGCATGGACTTGTATAGCCTCTCCGATTCATCAAAGGCGGTGGTCGAATACCTGACGCGCGTTGACCCGGCGGCGGGGGCGCGGGCGCGCGAGCGCACGGAGTGTTTCCGCCGCTACGGTGACACTCCCGAACGCTACGGCTCTGATGTCGCGCGCAGGGTGAAAACTTCGTGCGAGAAAGACGCCGTGGCGGTGTTTCAGGAGATGGAACAGCGCATGTCCGCGTGGCGCGCACGCCCGCAGCGGGAACGCGACGATGCCCTGTTCTCGGCCTACCAGAACGCGCGCGTGTTGAAGAACGGCGAGGCATACTATCGTCTGGTTTACGAGGGCGGCTTCTCTACGTGGAACTTGCGCGACAGCCACATGGCGGAGACGCAGCAGGAGATCAGCCGCTACGAGGAAGCCATCGGCGGGAAGAAGACGAAGCTGGTCGTCTGGGCGCACAACACACATCAGGGCGACGCGCGCATGACGGAAATGGGCGAGCGAGGGGAATTGAACGTCGGCCAGCTCATGCGGAAATTCTATGATGGCGCGTCCGTCCTCGTCGGGTTTACGACCTATACGGGCGAGGTGCTGGCGGCCTCCGAGTGGGGCGCGCAGGGACGGAAGATGAAGGTGCGCCCCGCGCTCGCCGAAAGCTATTCCGGTCTGTTTCATCAGGCGGGCGTGCCCAACTTCCTGTTAATCTTTCGAGGGGGCGGGGCAGTAGCCGACGCGCTCTCCCGGCCACATCTGGAGCGGGCTATCGGGGTCGTTTATCTGCCCCACACCGAGCGGCAGAGCCACTACTTCGAGGCGCGCCTGTCGAAGCAGTTCGACGCCGTTATCCATCTCGACGTGACGAGCGCGGTCGTCCCGCTCAGGTGAACGCAACGTCGTCGGTATGGCCGTTTTTGTCGTAATAAGAGCGAGGGGACATGTTTCAACAAATTCAGCGATTCATAGATCAAGCGTTAGGGCTTGGTTTGGAAAATAAGGACATCAACGTCGGCCAGATGTCTCTGCGCGCGCTGGTCGTCTTCGTGCTGGCGATAGCGATGATCCGCATCGGCAACAAGCGATTCATGGGGAAGAACGCCGCCCTCGACGTGTTGCTCGGCATCGTCTTCGGCTCGATGGTCAGTCGCGCCATCACCGGCAACTCCCCTTTCCTTCCGACCCTCGTCGCCAGCCTCGTCCTCGTGCTTCTGCACTGGGTTATGTCCGCCATCGCGTTCCGCTCGCAGTGGTTCGGCACGCTGGTCAAAGGGCATGACAGCACCCTCGTCCGCGACGGCGAGATTCAGTGGGAGGCGATGAAAGCGGCTCATCTTACCCGGCACGACCTGCACGAGGCGATCCGCAGCAGCGGCGCGCCGCCCGACATCGGTGAAGTGGCTTCGGCGCATCTGGAGCGCAACGGCGACATCAGCGTGATCAAGCGCGAATCCGATTAGGCGGTTGCGGGAGCTTGCGAACTTCTACCGCCTCTCAGACATCAAAATAAAATGGTTGAGGCTCGTCGTCGGCGTTGAACCCGGCGGCTTCGCTCGTGGGGCCGGCGTTGAGGAACAAAGCGCGGGCGGTGCCGGGCGAACAGGGCGAGACGCCATATGACGAGGCAGCCAGCTTGCTTGTGCGTGCGGGGATAGGCGACGTTATTTCTCCGGCGTGTGCGCGGGTCAGGCAACATCAGGGCGGGGCTGCGCCCCTCAAAGAAGATTCCAAAAAGAAGGGTTAAACTTTTTACATGCGTTCTCTATTGTTCTCTTTCCTCTTGTTGGGAGGAATTTCTATGACCGCGACATCCGCCCGCGCTGAGGAGCAGCGGAGCGGCCTGCTGACTCGGAGCGTTAAAGTCGGCGCGGCCACTTACAATTATCAGGTTTACGTACCGGCGAAAATTCGGGAGCAGGCGAAGCCTCCCGTCATCGTTTTTCTACACGGCATCGGCCAGCGCGGTGAAGGCGGTTTCGTGCCCGCACAGGGCGGCGCGAATGCGATGCTGCGAAGTTATCTGGAACAGATTCCGGCCATCGTCTTGCTGCCGCAGTGCCGCAGGGGTCGTTACTGGCACGACGCGGAGATGGAGCGGATGGTGATGGAATCTCTAGGACAGACCGTCGCGGAGTTCGGAGCCGACGAAGCGAGGCTGTATCTGACAGGGGTTTCGATGGGCGGGTTCGGAGCGTGGCACATGGCCTCGAAGTATCCGGGCAAGTTCGCCGCGCTGGTGCCGATTTGCGGCGGCAGTTCACTCGTGGCGGCAGACCGTTTCACACCCGTCGCAAGGGGCGTCGGGCGGACTCCGGTGTGGGTCTTTCACGGCGCGGACGACGCGATTGTGCCGGTCAGCGAATCACGCGGGATGGTTGCGGCTTTAAAGGCGGCGGGCGGCGACGTGCGTTATAACGAATATGCGGGCGTCGGTCACAATGTCTGGCTCAACGTGCTGGCCGAGCGCGAACTTTTGCCGTGGATGCTGGCGCAACGCCTGCGCCCTTAAGTTGTGGCGCGGCAGCCGTCATCCTGCTGTGTGTCCGCTGCCGCTACCAGTCTTTCTCTTATCAAGAAACTCTCACCTTGCGCCTCAGTGGAGCACAAAGTTGAAAGTGATGTGACCCGTCACTTTCACCGGCTGCCCGAAGAGTAAGGTAGGCTCAAAGCGCCACTTGTGGGCGGCCTTCACCGCCGCCTCATGTAATAACGGGTCTCCGCTGACGGCCTCTGCTTTGACAACCTTTCCTTTCTCATCAACGAGAACCCAAACGCCCACCGCGCCGGTGACCCGCGCCTTTTTCGCTTCCTTCGGATACTTCGGATAGCTTTTCTTCAGGGCTTTACCCCGGACAACATCCGCATCTGTAATTGGCCGTTCGGACTCAGGCAACTTCTCGCCTTTCGGCTCCACGTTCAGTATCACGCCCGGCCTTTGAGAATCTTGTTTCTCCTGCATGCTATCAACGGAGCCGGGAGGGATCGGCACAGGATGTTGCGCAGCCATACATGGCATGAACCAGATGCACACACTAAAAATGATCCCCGGACAAATCTTCATAATTGTTTCAGCACCTCAAACACAGGATAAAGCCCGACGCCCCCGCTCCGTCCAACCCGACCTTTCAACGTTCCGGCCAGACGACGGCGGCGGTGTATCGAAAGGCTCAGGCTTCATGCGCGACCCGCAGCTTGCGAACTGCAACCAGACACGCCCAAGTGCCGAGCACGACGAACCCGGCAAGCAGGACATCCGGTGTCTCGAATCCACGATAGGCCGCCAGTGAAAGCGACAGTACGGCAAAGACTAAGTACCAGACAGCCGCGAACCATTGCGCGGGGCCGACGATTCTGCGAGGCAGGAAGTCCGGCACGGCCACGAAGAATATGAACATCGGCAGCATAGAAACTACGACGGCAGCCCAGAAGGGTATCTGTATGTGAAAGAGCATATCCAGCGATGAGACGAACAGCACGAGGATGCCCACCCCACCAGAGCCGACAGTGCCTCTAACCGCAAACGGCGACCAATTCAGCAGTTGCGCCTTAGGCTCCCCGTCCAGTTCGGAGAAGTCGCCATCATGCCCGAGGTACGGGTAGCGCATGTCTGCATCTTCCGGCGCAACGCCGTATTTTCGCTGGTATCGGTCGAAGAGAGAGACTAACTCCGAAAAGTTAATCTTCAGCGTGTTGGCGGAGATGGAGATAGGACTGCCAACCATTTTGTAGTTGGCTTTGTTGAGTGTTTGCTTCAAAGAGCTTCCACGGGCGATATATTCCTGCGGGTCTCTGACTATGATGATGAGCAGTTTTTGCTTTTGTATTTCGACTATCTCCGCGCCTGCAACCTCAGACCAGGGAATGAGTCCCGCCGAGACGCTGCTTGCGTTATCGACGATGCCGGAACTGTTAAATATCAGGGCAGGCTTTCTGTCGAACAGTTTTCTGAGAGCGTAAAGCCCAAAGATTCCAAAAAATATGATTGTCACGAGTCCTAGCCCGTAGACATAGATCGGGTCGGGAGCGTTGCGCCGCGACTGAATGCTCACATCGTCGAGAAAGACCATCCAGATTCCCGCGCCCACGAAGACGGAAGCTCCGAGCAGAAGCGGCACGAGCTTCCTTTTGCTCAGTTCGATGATAGTTTCGTCGCGGGAATCCATATTGCGTTCGCTATGCACAATATCCGAGTAAGCTGCCGCCGACGGGCGGAGACAGAGGGCGGCCAGCCTGTCTGAGTGGTTACCTTGCGATCAGCTTTGGGGCATCTCAGATTTCAAGTTGCAGTGTGTCAACTTTTGTTTCACCGCGCGCCCGGGCAGCTAACGCACGCCGCCTCATGCCGCACACTCAATCTCGAAACCGTCAGAGTCTTACGGATGAAAGCAAACGCTCTTCGTGGTCGGCAACAGGCCGTTGTCAGGTTAGAGGCGCGACCGGCTCATCAGAAGTCGAACAGATCGGACAGAAAGCCTTCTCGCTTCTTCTTCTTGTAATAGTCCCCACGATGGGAATCACGATGGCCGTGATCGGGGTCAGGGCGGCTCGCATAGCCGCGAGATTCATTGTCCGTTTCCTGAACGGGTGAAGCACCCACTGATCTATCAATTATCTTATCTAACTCGCCTCTATCCAACCACACTCCACGACACTGAGGGCAGTAGTCAATCTCTATACCCTGTCTTTCAGACATCGTCAGCTTGACGCTCTCACAAATCGGACAATTCATGTCATTTTCCTCCTTGAGCACTATCTACCATCTATAACTTCTATAACCTAACGCCCGGCGCGCCTGCCGCGTGTTCGACGAAACAGGCACGGCCTCTTGCGGATAAAAACAACTCCCTTCGCAGCCGGGCGCAGCGTTTAAGAGGTGCGATGCGACGATACAACTAACTCTCCAGAACGCGCAGATAGGCCTGCCATGCTCCGACCGCTTCGCCATACTGCTTCGCCATCACTCTCGTGATCTGACCGATGTGGCCGAGGTCATGCACCACCCAGGTCGAGAGCAACTGACCGAGCGTCACCACCCCGAGTTCAGGATGCAGCCCTCGCTTTTCCAACATCTCCGGCCTTATGTTCATCCCCTCCAACTCCCGCAAACTCTCTCTACGGAGTTGCTCGAACCGATCCAGCAAATCGCCTAAAGATTTACCCCTCGATGTCTCGAACATGGAGAATCGGTCGAATGGTTCGAAAGGGCGACTCTCGCCATGCTCTAGGATCAACTTGGCACGAGGAATCCAATCGGTCTCCTCTCCGTGGATAAGATGACCCACCACATCGAAGGGGCTCCATGTGTCGGAGCCTTCGTTTGACATGATCCACTCTTGAGGGAGGTGGCGCAGCAACGAATTCAGCGTAGCCGGAGTACGCCGGAGAATCTCTGTAGCATGTTCAAGTTGAAATTCCATAGCGGTTGTTGGCGCTGTCTCTTAAAGGGTGCGCCCGCACTAGTATCCATCGGTTGCCCGGTTCAATTCAACTTTTGTGGCGCGAGGTGCATCTAAATAACGACCCGAAAAAACCGGGTCACAGATAGGACAGGGGAGTAGATCACCCGAGAGGGTTCGGCGAAGTCGTCAGCACGGTCGTCTCGATAGAAGGGGCGACCCGGCACGCCGGGGCAAGGATCGAGACCTTTTGCGGCATTTTTGGATGCGCGCAGAGGGTCTTTATTTTTTTAAGGGCAGGGGAGATTGAAGATGTTTAATTGGAGCATGATCAAAACCACACTTTTACTCGGGGCTTTGACCGGGCTACTCGTCGTGGCGGGCGGCCTCATCGGCGGCAGCTACGGCGCGGTGTTAGGATTCGTCATCGCGCTGGCGATGAACTTCGGCAGCTACTGGTTCTCCGACCGGATCGCGCTGAAGATGGCGGGCGCACGGGAAGTTTCTTACCGGGACGCGCCGGAGTTGCACGACATGGTGGCGCGGCTCGCGCAAGCCGCCGGGCTGCCGAAGCCGCGCGTGGCAATCGTCGAGTCGGACGCGCCTAACGCTTTCGCAACGGGCAGAAACCCGCAACACGGGCTGGTGGCCGTGACGACGGGCATCCTGCGCCTGCTCGACCGGAGAGAACTAGCCGCCGTCATCTCGCACGAACTCGGACATATCCGCAACCGTGACGTGTTGGTGAGCACCGTGGCCGCGACGTTTGCGGGCGCGATCACGATGATCGCGCAGGTGGGGCAGTTTGCCGTGCTCTTTGGCGGGGCGGGCGACGACGATGACGAGGGCGGCGGGAACATTCTCGGCGCGCTGCTCATGATCTTCCTCGCGCCTCTGGCGGCGACGATCATTCAACTCGCCATCTCGCGCTCGCGCGAGTTTGGGGCGGATCGGACGGGCGCGGAAACGGGGGGCGACCCCGCCGCGCTGGCCTCGGCTTTGGAGAAACTGGAAGCTTACGCCAAGCGCATCCCGCTCCCGGTCAACCCGGCGGTCTCGCACCTGTTCATCGTGAAGCCGTTGACGGGGTTCTCGGTGCAAGGACTGTTCAGCACACACCCGTCGACAGCCGAGCGCGTGGCGAGACTACGTATGCTCGTGCGCCAGCGGGTTAACCAGACCTAACAGCGGAGACGGCTCTTGAGCCTTAGCCGGTCGCAGCAGGGGCGAGCCACTCATGGCTCGCCCCTCGCTCAGGGCACACGCCTCTCGGACAGGATGGCAGACCCTCGGCCTGTTCACGGTCGCAGTGCCTTCGAGCGTTCTTTCAGCCGTGGGGAACGGCATAGCCAGACAGCCTCAGAATTCCGCTGAATGCGCGGTCTCCTCCTCTTCATCCTCCGCATCTTTGTCGACTCGCAATCCGAACTTCTTCAACTTCCGGTATAGCGTCGGTCGGTAGTAATTAAGTATCTCGGCTGTCTTCTTGACGTTGCCGCCAGTGCGTTCGAGCGTCTGCGCAATCGCTTCACGCTCGATCTCTTCCATTTGCATGTGAGGCGGGATAACGCAATGAAATGCCCCCGCCTGAGAGATGTGAAATTGTTCGGGCAAGCATTCCGGCGTCAGCTTGTCTTCCGTTGCGAAGAGGACTGCGTGCTCAACGACGCTCTCAAGCTCGCGCACGTTTCCCGGCCAGTCGTAGCGCATCAGCAAGGCGTAGGCCGGCGGCGAGATGTCGTTGATGCGCTTCTTGTACTTCTCTGAGTAACGTCGGAGGAAGCGTTCGGCGAGCAGGGCGACATCGTCGAGTCGTTCACGAAGCGGGGGGACTTTGACCTTAATCGTGCTGATGCGGAAATAGAGGTCTTTGCGGAGCAGCCCTTCCTGAATCATCTGCGCGGTGTCTCGATTAGTTGAGGAGACGAGGCGGAAATCGACATCTATTTCCTGTTCGTCGCCGAGCCGCCGGAGCTTTCTCTCCTGCAACACGCGGAGCAGCTTCGTCTGGAGGTGCATAGGCATCTCGCCGATCTCGTCCAACAGCAGGGTGCCGCCAGCCGTCGCCTCGATCAAGCCCCGTTTGTCGCGGTCAGCCCCGGTGAACGCGCCCTTACGATAGCCGAACAACTCGGATTCGATGAGGTCTTGCGGGATGGCGGCGCAGTTGATGCGGGTGAAAGGTTGCTCGGCGCGCGGGCTTTGAAAGTGGAAAGCCGCGGCGATCAACTCCTTGCCCGTCCCGGACTCGCCCTCGATCAGCACGGACGCTTCGGAGGCGGCGGCAGTGCGGATAATAGTGTGGATGCGCTGCGTCTTCGGGTGGCGACCGATGACCCCGAAATCGTCCTCGTCAGCCGGTCGCGCGTTCTTCAGTATCCGGTTCTCATGTTTGATGGCCTTGAACTGCAAGGCGCGCTCGACGAGGATCGCCACCTGTTCGGGCGTAGACGGCTTCTCGATGTAGTAGAACGCGCCGCGCTTGATCGCCTCGATAGTGATGTCGAGCGAGCCGTGCGCGGTCATCAGGATCACCTCCGTGCCGGGAGTGTCGCTTTTAACGCGAGCCAGCAGGTCTAACCCGCTGCCGTCGGGGAGCCGCAAGTCCGTGAAGACCAGATCGAACGGATGTCCATTGAGCAGCCTTGTCGCCTCGACCACGCTTCCCGCTGAGTTTACCTGATGACCGAGTTCGCTCAAGATTAATTCCAGCGCACCGATCACGCTCGGCTCATCGTCAACCACTAGAATTCTGTTCTTACTCATCTTTAACCCACTTTGCTCCGCCGGTAGCTCGAAGCTGAATGACCTTACTTAGAGTCTTAGCCCGACACATGAATCGCCCCCGGACACAAACACCGGAAAATGCCGAAGTCCGCTGAGGGGCAAACTCTCCCCGCCCCGTTACGAAACGGGATGGTGAGGCGGAGCCATCTTGTGACGTGAAGACTCGGCGGCGAACATGCGTCGCGTCAGGTTATGCATTGCCGATAGCGAACCGGCTGCAAAATAAGGAAGTGGGTCGGCAAATTATAAGGAATTGTTCCTGTCGTTTCAACTTACGTTTCAGACGACTTACGTCCCCTGCTCCGATGATGTGCGATGTGGGTTTCCGACTTATGCGAGGCCGCGCTGGTTCAAGATGGGTCACACTTTCCGCCAGTTGATTCAAGTTGAAACATGCGGGAGGTTTTTCGGCCAGCCCGCAGTTTAAGGCGTTGGGCGAGAGTTATGGCGAAAAACGGCGTCAAAAGCCGGATATATCCTACGGGCACAATGATTGCTTATCGCGCTACTGGCAACCCTCAGAGCGCGCACGTTCGTGTGCGCGCCTTCTCGAACATGCATCCCGGTTTCCCGTGAGCCGGTAGTTCTCAAGGTCGCATTACGAGCCGGTATCTATGGGATGCCATTCCCGGTTCATTCCACATAACAGTTCAAAGGGCGGGCGGTAAATCTGTGTCTAAGTACGAAAACGAGCAACGGGGCGAAGTGTTGGTCATCGATGATGAGCCGAGCATTGCCGAAGCCCTCAAGATGATTCTTGAGGATAGCAATTATCGTGTGTCAATCGCCCTGACGGGGCGGGACGGCATCGAGCAGGCGCGTCGAGGCCAGTTCTGCCTGACAATCACCGACCTGCGTCTCCCGGACATGACGGGCTTCGACATCATTGATGCCATCTGTCGAGACAAACCGGAGAGCCTTTTCATTCTCATCACCTCCCACGGTTCGGAGGAAGTGCTCGCGGAAGCGCAAAATTGTGGCGTCGCAGGCTTTCTATTAAAACCTTTCCCCCCTTCGGAAATCCTTCAACTGGTCGCAAGTACGCTCGCAACTCGGCGCGCGAGCGATGCAGGCGCGTCTTGCCTGATAGCTCTTTCGGCAGCGGCGACCGAGACCCCTTGCTGTGGAAGTGACACACGTTGAATCATACGGCCCCTCGTGCCCTCGCCTTCTACGCTTCTGCCGCGCCGGAAATAAATTTCGCCGCAGGCATATATTTTCTCAGGTAGTATTATTACTTACGGACATACGCCCGCCGCGAATGGCGTTGCTTTCAAACGGCAGACTCACCGCGCTCGCGTTCATGCGCGCGGCGAGTGAAGCGGGCGTCGGGCGGGCTACGTGTCCCGAAGGGAAGAGAGGAGAACTCGTATGAAGAAGGCGACCGGACTTTTCATTGGATTGATGTGTGTGGCGCTATTCGGCGTATCCACCAAAGCTGACCGTTTCGGTGACGGCCTTAGCCACCCTGCGGATGCACCGAGGGCGATTGTCGCCCGCGAATGGAGGGGGCGGGTCGCGCCAGCGCGCGCTGACGAGTATCACCGATACCTCTTGGGGGGCGTTGCGAAGCTCCGTTCCGTTCCCGGGAGTCTCGGAGTCGAAGTAATGCGCCGGGAGGAGACGGGCGCGGTCGAATATGTCGTGATTTCCTACTGGGTGTCGCGAGAAGCGATCAAGGCATATGCCGGGCAGGACATCGAAAAACCTCATCACCTGCCCAAAGACCGGGAGATGCTGCTCGAACTTCCGACCCGCGTGCTGCACTATGATGTCACCTATACTGATCTGGGGCAGGTGCGTGCCGGTCAGTAGCATGCGTACCACGCGCCGAAGCCCGGCATGAGGCGTTTGCCCTGCGCTGAAAAATCACTGTCGAACCCGACATCACTCAATATCGTAGTAGCCCTTAAGGAGGTGAAAGTGGATGTACTGTTCATCTTGCGGCATGGCTGTCGCACAGGGCTTGAGTTACTGTAATCATTGTGGCGCAAAGTTGGGTGGAGCGAAAGGCGATAGCGCCATCGTCTCAACAGGAGTTAAGCCTGAACTCCTCGTCTCCGCGATGGCAGGCGTCTTTATCCTCGGCCTCGGCGCGATTGCCGTCTTGGTCGGCGTGTTGAAAGCGGTGGCCGGCTTCGACTTCCCCATCCTCCTCGCCATCACCATGCTCAGCTTCTTGATAATGCTTGTGGTCGAAGGTGTGCTTATCGGGCTGTTGCTGAGAGGCAAGAGAGAGACGCCGGAAGCGGGCGTTGCCGAGGGGTTGAAGGAGCAAACGACGAGGGAGCTTGGAGAGGCGCAGGCGCGAGCGCTGCCAGAGCCGGTGCCCAGCGTTACCGAGCACGCCACACGCTCATTCGACCCGGTCTACAACGAGCGAAATTCAAAATAAGGAATTGCCCTGTCGAGCCGCGCTGCGCCTTAACAGCGACGTGCGCCCGGTCGGTGTCGGCGCAGTTTTCAAATCGAGAGCAAGGGGCGTGATTCTAAGTCTGTAGCTATTCTCAACACACACCGGAGGGCGGAGGATGCGTGACGGGAAGTGCCGCAGTTGCGGTTCGCAGAGTGTCTTTGCGCGGCAGAATGGAATCAAAATCGGCGATGTCGCCCACGGGGTGTTTGTCTACACTTCATGGGCGACATTGCCGGTTCAGACGGTAGCTTTCGTGTGCGCCGGTTGCGGCTATTTCGAGCACTATGTCACGGATCAGCAGAAGCTGGCGGAGGTGGCTCGAACTTGGACAAAGGTGACACCTCCGGGCGCGGCGGGTTGATGATCAATCTGTGTGCAGTTGGAAGCCCGAACGGCCTTTAGACGTGGCGTTGCTTCTGTATAGCTGAAAGCTCAAGCGTATGAGACACAAAGCAACTGTATGGGCAGTGTCTTTAATCGTCATCATCTTTCTGCCCATCACGCTGTTCGGGTTGATGGCGTCTGTAAACGAGTACCGGGATCAAGGTATCGGCGGGGGCGTCGATTGCAACGGCCCGTTTACCGTGATGCTCTTCATCGTCCCTTCTCTCGTGGTCTATGCAGCCGGAGCTATCTACTACGCCCTGCTCCTAAAAGGTATGAAGCGAAATCTGCTGGTGACGGTGCTGATGATTCTATGCGTCTTGATGCTGTTCGCGGCCAGTGGAAAGGCGTGGACAGCTTACGGCGAGAAGAACATGCCGGAGCACCGTGAGGCTTGCGGAGAAGGATGGTAGACGAAGATAGTGGCATCCTTCAGTCGCGCGCCTAACAAAACAGCACACACCCGACCCGCAACAGCGCGCCCCATGAGTCCGATAACTAAAAGCTCGTATTGCAAACGCGACAAAGAGCAGCACGGTGGAGATGTCTCGCCGCAATGCCGCTTGAGTCCCTCCTGGCACAGTCACCGCCCGCCTCCCCGTTGACCTCTTGACACTTACGTTGCACGAGCATATCTTTCCCTCGCGTAATCCGTCGGCGCGTCGCTTCGCTGGCCTCACAGAGACATCACCGTCCAACTAGATAAAGGCCACGTTCATGAAAAAGCCGACTCGTCCGTCCATTGCGCCCTCGGCTTATCGCCCGCAACCCGTACCCAAAGTTCTCCAGCGGAAGGTCGTGACCACGTCGCCGCCCCAGCCTTCAACTCCACCTAAGCCCACACCGGTTGCGCCTCCCGTCTATCGTCCACAGACGGCACACAAAACTCTACAGCCGAAGATGTCATCCCTTGCTCCTTCTTCGCCACGCGCGCCGGTAGCCCCCCCTGCTTACCGCCCCCAACCGACGCCCAAAGTTTTACAGAAGAAGTCAGTCGCAGCGTCGCATCCGCCCGTGCCCCCGGCCAGACGCGCATGCGACCCTCCATCCCCACGCCAGCCAATGCCGTCACCTCGGGTTTTACAGGCAAAGCAGGCGAGTGCTGGCGGGTTTGCGAAGGCCGGAGGGGCAGTGGCACATAAGTCGCCACCGGGCACGCCCGTGCATAACCACACCGCCCGTGCGCTGTGGAAGCCCTCGCACACCGGAGGAACAATCCAGCGCGCGATGACTGTCGCCTACCAAAGTAATGCGGGGAGTATCATCGCGCTGAAAATAACCGGGCGTCCTAACTGGTCAGCTCAGGTAACAAAAAAACTAAAGCCACAACCGGGACAGGTGCGCGGACATGCTATCGAGTGGAATACCTTTTGCCGCGCGTTCAAAAATAAGTGGGAGGGCAGACCGACCAATGACTTGCTGGCTTACATGCTGCGTAAGGCTAAAACCACGGAGACGCAAAATGCCATTAGAAACGCCAGAAACGATGGTCAAGTCCAGCACGCTTTAGTCTTGTACTTGAAAGAAGAGTACAACAATCTGGAAAACTTAGACATCAACGACGAAAGTGTTGACAACTTATCCGGCGGCGCCGCTAACACCATCGCCCAGGAGTTGGATAAGTTGAAGAACCCGTCGCAGCATCTCGACCAGCTAAAAATACTCTTCAACAAGTCTTTCAGTCCGGGGCTATCCGGAAAGGGATGGGGGAGGTTCGAAAAATTCAAGAAAACCTTCGCGCTGGCGTGGGGCGTCGATAAGGACACTATCGAGCTATGGGCTGCTGAGATGAATGTCCCCCAGAGCAGTCAGGTGGGGAGCGCGATGGATACGGGGATGGAGGTCGAGACGATCTCGAACAACAATGCGATACCTACGACCAGCGCGCCTCAGTTAGTGTTCCCGGTGATCTCGAATAACAATGCAACCAGCAGCCCCCCGGTAACCGTGCCGACCTTTGTCAGCACTGTTACCGCTCCGACTGTCAACGATACGGTTCGACTGTGCGGTCAGAATTTCAGGGTCAAGTATTGGCAGGGGGAAAAATATCTGGAGGGACTCCAATCTACGATCCACCAGTTGTGGACTCAAGGACAATACAACACCCTCAAGAGATTGCGTGATGAGTTGGACGCGCTCAACGATAGGGCTTTCGAGGAGGAGGTGGCAACACTTAACGTCCTCTTGGAATGGCGATAATTACGAGGCTCCGTTCGGGAATTCTTTGAGAAGCAAGACCCAATGAGGCGTTGTGCAAAGTCTTGGCGCATAATCTGTGCTGCGTTATACAGTCCATGTATGAGCTTGGCATTGATGTGAACTTCGCAACGGGAGATTCAAGTAAGCAACAAGATCATATATCGCCGGATCGTCGAAGCGGTATTGATAGCCTTCCTTACTCTGGCCTTGCTGTTGATACTCAAAACGACATTGATAGATGGTGAGAGTTTTTTTCCAAAGTGACTTTTGCATCAACATCCTCACTTGATGCAAAAGTCACTTAATAATCGGACTTTTGCGCCAAAGCCCACAAAACACATAAATTTGATTATCGGACTCGGGCAGTGCAGGTTGTGTTGCCCGCTGGTGCTGCTGCTTAAAGTTCTAGGGAGACTGAGCGCGATGTGTCATGGCGCGCCAGTCTCCAGACTGAATGAAGGCCGCCCAGTAGAAGGGGTGGCGATGATCTCCCCTGGCCGCGCGTGAGCGGACGCCTAAGAGCCCGCGCCCCTCGACTCCTTTCAGTTGTTTATTGCCACGAAGCATTTCCAACTGCACTTGCCTGAGCGCATCAGACCTTCCCTCGTTCGCCGTCAGGCGTTTGTAGTAGGCGACCATCAGGTCACGCGTCGCATCGTCTGACACCTGCCACAAAGACATCACCTGGCTCTCGCTGCCCGCCAGCACGAGCGCGCGCCGCAGTCCGTAAACCCCCTCGCCGTTTCGGACTTCACCCACGCCCGTCTCACATGCCGAGAGCACGACGAGCTTCGTGCCCCAGAGGTCGAGCCCCGTGACTTCAAGGGCTGTCAGGATGCCGTCCTCACCATTCGCGCCCCGGCGCCGGTTCGCCCCTTCGAGCGCGAGACCCGAACGCAGCAGCGGGTTCTCGATCCGGGTGGCGGCCAGCGTGTTGCCTCCGCCGAGTTTGATCCCACGCCCGCTCGCTGCTACAGCCCGCGGCCAGTCGGGGAGGAAAAAACCGTGTGTGGCGACATGCAGCACGCGTGGGGCACTGACCCGCTTGACCGCGGCTTCGGTCGCCTCGGCCTGTGTAAGCACACGCACGCCGGGGAGCATCGAGCCGAGCGCATTCGCCTCTTCAGCCGTGCCCCGCAGAGGGACAAATATCATCCGCGCCATCTCGCCCGAACGCCTCGCCTGTGCCTCTTCCACTCCGCGCCCGTAGCTAGCGTTTGACGGGTCTTCCCCGGCCATCTCACCGAAGGCCGGATCAGCCACGACGAGCGGTGGCTGGCGGCTCTCCGCTCCCACTTGCAGCCGCAGCAGGTCGCGACCCGAAGTCAGGTAGCTCAGCGAGTAATTTTCGATGAGGTACCTATCGTTCTCGTCCACGAGGGCGGCAAAGGGCACGAGGTTGAGCGCGCCGTCGGGCGAGATGAAGATTTGTCGCGTCTCGCCCAACAGCTTACGCACCGGGCGCATGACACGCTCGTCCACGGCGCGGGCAAGTTCC
>DASPJG010000634.1:0-3122 GCA_035628755.1 Pyrinomonadaceae bacterium | reverse complement strand
GTTGAAGCAGGCCGTCTTGACCAAGTAGATCTTCGGGCTTCTGGTAGTCTTTCAGTAGTTCGTCGAGCAGTTCTGGTCGAATCGGTGGCATAATCAAATCTCCTTTCGAGACTGAACAGTTGATTATCGCCACTTACACAGCATTTAGAGAACCTCCGACTTGGCGGTCAAGGATGCTTGAACCGGTGTCTACAGTGTCATCACACAAGTGATGAGGCGCGCCGCCTATTAAATGTTCTTGAGAATAACTGCTATCAAACGTCTGTAGTTTTGCGCTGGCATGCAATAATAGCACTGTGTCGCCGCCATCGAGCCGGTCTCTTCAGCGACTATCCGGGCGCGCTTACGGGAATCGCGCAAAAGCGATATGCCTCTGAAGCTTGAAACAATCTGCCCAAGGTGGCCTTCCGCCGTGCGCCGGCGGGGTTTACGTTGTTCCCAAGTTGGTTATACATTTGTTAGAACTAATGTCGGAGGGGTGGGTGCATGCGTAAAAACCTGTCGGCCATCGGCAACAGCCTCGGGATTGTCATCGAAAAGTCGATCCTTGAGTTGCTCAATATCACGCGCGACACCGAGCTTGAAGTCACGACGGATGGCTCTCGCCTCATTATCGAGCCGGTGCGGACGGAAGAGAAGGAGGGGTGGCGCGGGCGGGTGGGGGCGGCGACCAAGCGTGTGATGAAGAATCACGACCGGACGCTGCGCCGTCTGGCCGAATGAGGGGCGAGCCGGACTTCCTTTCCGTCGAGGACGTCATCCAGATTCACGACGAGCAGATCGACGCTTATGGCGGCGCCGCGGGCGTTCGCGACAGGGGCTGCTCGAATCGGCGGTGGCGATGTCTCGGGCCTCTTTCGGCGAGGCTACCTGCACGAAGACCTGGCCCACATGGCCGCCGCGTACGCCTTTCACATCGCCCAGAATCAGCCAGACGGCAACAAGCGTACGGGGCTCGTGGCGGCCCTCGTCTTCCTGGATTTGAATGGGATCACCGTTCTCGACCCGCAGGAAAAGCTCTACGACGGGATTATCGGTATCGCCGAGCGCCGTATGGACAAGAATGGGTTGGCAGAGCTGTTGCGGGAACTCAGCATGTGAACATCAAAAATGATTGCGGCAAAGAGTTTCATGCTTCGCTCCGCCTCAACTCTGCTTCGACCTGCGCGCGGGTAGTCGCGCGATGATCTCAGCGATAACAGACATGTCTTCCGGCTTCCGCAGAAAGGCGTTCGCGCCTGCGCGCCGGGCCTGTATCTCTCCCTCCCCGCCCGAGAGCGTGATGATCGGCGGTTGCTGCCTATGAGTCAGCAACCGCGTCCGCTGTATCAACTCTAACCCGCTCGTATCCGATAGGCGGTTGTCAAAGATCAGCACGTCGTAGCGGGAACTGCTTTGGAGTCTTTACAAGAGCAGCCGCCCCGCTGGGGCACGTCTCGACCGACCACCCCTCACCGCTCAATGTCATGATTACCGCGCCGGCCATGAAGGCGTCGTCTTCGACGTGCAGCACGGAGACGGCGCGTGTCGGGGCAGGCTTTGCCCAAAAATTAAAAATCGGTACATGATATTGAGTTCGGTTACAGGCGCGTCGTCAACATCTTGGGCCTGCCGCCGAATTGTTAGGCAAAGCCTCGCGAGAATGGCTTCTCGGTTATCAATCCGCCCCTCACGCTCTTACGGCAAGTCTCATCAGATCGGTACATGAAGCGCCGCTCATCGCCCTTTCGGCCGTCATGATGCGGCGGCACAATCCGTCGCCGGGTCGCCGGAGGTTTGAGGAGTCGGGTTCCGTGTATGTCAGCCAAATGACGCCGGTCAATTTCTGTAATAACCACGAGGAAGCGTGATATATTCCGTGACCGACTGTGGGGGGCTGTTCAATGTCGCCTCCCGCCGGAGTCAACTTCAACGGCCAACGGTGCCCGCTCCTTCGGCCTTTATCTCAAACCAATCTATCGCGCCCCACGTGGCTCCCGACATCTTGAGGACTCACGCCAATGCTTGGACAAACCATCTCACAATATCGCCTCCTCGCTGTGCTCGGCGAGGGTGCCATGGGAACCGTGTATGCCGGCGAGCATAAGGTTCTGGGCAGCCGCGCGGCGATAAAGATTCTGCGCATCGTCCCCGGTAAACAGCATTACCGCGCGCGTTTTCTCCGCGAGGCGCGCTCGGCCTCGGCCCTCAAGCACAATAACATCGCGACCGTCTACGACTACGGCGAGACGGAAGAGGGCGTACCGTTCATCGTGATGGAACAGGTCGGAGGGCCGACACTCGCCGAGCTGATGGGGCGAGGCCAACTGACCATCCCGCGCGCGCTGGAGATCGTCGAGGGGATCGCCGGTGCGCTCTCCGAGGCACACCGGCACGACATCGTCCACCGCGACATTAAGCCCAAGAACGTTGCCCTCAACGAGCGCGGAGAGGTCAAGGTTCTGGACTTCGGGCTGGCGAAACAGTTGCGCGACGACGAAGCCGACCACCTCCCGGAGACCGAGGACGCACAAGCCGCCATCGCCACGCAGACGTGCGAGAACCTCATCGTCGGAACGCCCATGTACCTGTCCCCGGAGCAGGCGCTGAGCGGCACGATAGACGCCCGCAGCGATCTCTTCTCACTCGGCTCTGTGCTCTACGAGTGTGTAACGGGCCGCCCGGCCTTCCCCGGCAAGAATGCCGCGGACGTGCGCGAGAAGGTCGTCCGTGATGACCCGCCCGAGCCTTCGCGCCTGAACCCGAACGTGCCGCCGGAACTGGACCGCATCACGCTCAAGGCGCTCGCGAAAAAGCCCCACGACCGTTACCAGTCGGCCGAAGAGCTGCTCGCCGACCTCGCACGTGTGCGCGAGTCTCTGCCCGACGGCAAGCCCGCGAGGGTGCGCCCGCTGCCGGTGAAGAAGGACGCGACGGTGAGGAGTCTGCTCACCGTCTTCCCGGACAGATTGAGGCAGCCGCGGCTGTTCGCCGCCGTCTTCGGGTTGACCCTCACCGCGGCGCTGCTGACGACGTGGGCGGGCATGTGGTGGCGACCCACGGCGGAAGTGACGATGGATGCGGAAGCCCGTCGCTGGTACATGTACGGGACGGACGCCCTGCGCGAAGGCACGTACTTCAAG
>DASPJG010000633.1:0-15212 GCA_035628755.1 Pyrinomonadaceae bacterium | reverse complement strand
GCCGCCGCCGAAGCCGAAGCCGCCGCCCGATTGGATGGACTGCCCGAACCGACCCGAACTGAGATTGCCGACGAACGGCCCCGGGTTCGTGCGATTTAAGATGTTGTTGATGTTGATGCCGAGCGTCAGGTTATAGCGTTTCTGCTCGCTGCCGCCCGCGCCGAAGATGCCGCCCTGCCCGAACGGGCCGCCACCACCCCGGCCACCGCCTCCTCCGCCGCCACCACGACCACCGCCACCGGCGCGACCGCCACCACCGCCGCCGCCACCGCGACGACCGCCGCCCGCACCAACCGGCGGTCGGTCGCCGCCCGTTGCAGGCGTCTGCTGCGCGTCAGCGGCTGCACGGCGCGCCGCCGCGCCGGGAACTTCGCCGAAGCCGAAGGATTTGTTGATCCTCAGGTTGACGGTGAACTGACCCGGGCTGCGCCCGAAGTTGCGCGGGATGACTTCCGCGCCCGGCGCGGGGCTGAGGTCGAAATCGCCGAAGGCCGTCCTCCGCAAATTCGCGGGGAGCGTCGCCGCCGTCGCAAAGGACGGGCGGTCGTTGAACTGCGTGTCGCCGTTGTTGTCGCGCCCGGTGGTGATGTTGAAGGGTGCGCCCGTCGAGGCGAAGATGAGCGGGTTGAGCCGGATGCCCCACGGCGCGGAGATCGAGCCGCCGAGGAAGAAACGGTGGCGCACGTCGAGAGCCGAACGCCCGTACTCGCTCGTCAGGTCGTAGTTGTCGGCAGGAAAAGTGCCCGCGCCGTCCGTGTCGCTGTTCGCCCTGCCGAGCGTGTAGTTGGCGAAGATGGAGAAGTTCGGGTTGAAACGCGTGTTGGCGTTGATGATCAACTGGTTCTGGTTGAGGATGCCGCTCGACTCGTACTGGAAGATATTGCCGCGCTCGTCGCCGAGCGGGCGCACGCCGTTAATCGGCGCGTTGATGTTGCGCGTGCGCAGCAGGTGGAGCGTGCGCGTGTTGACGAAACTCGCCGTCACGGTGACGCGTCCGGGGAGAAGACGCTCGACGCTCGCCGTTGACTGAATCGTGTAAGGCGTTTGCAGGTCGGGCGCGACGATGCGCGTCGTCTGCGGGAGGGCGAACCCGGTCAACTGCTCGACGGTCGGCACGTTCGGGAAATTGTTCAGGATGTTGCGCGCCTGAATCGCGCGCGCCGAAAAGTCGTCCACCGCGGGTTCGATGATGAAGAACTGTTGCTGGTTTACGCCGTTGAAGCGATTAGCTTGCAGCGTGAAGTTTTCGCCGAAGCGCGTGTAGAAGATGCCGAAACCGCCGCGAATGACGGTCTTCGGCTGGCGCGCGCCCGCGCCCGGCGAATAAGCGAAGGCGAGGCGCGGGGCGAAGTTGAGATTGCTGCCGATGTTCGTCTGCGCCTCGTAGCGCAAGCCCGCGCTCAAAGTGAAGTCTTTGCGCACGCGCCAGTCGTCCTGTATGAACGCGCCGAAGTCTACCTGACTGACGTTCGCCAGCGGGTTGCCGCCGGAGAGGGTGAACTGCGTCGGGTTCGCGCCGCGAGCCTGAAGTTCGGCGGGCGTCAGGCATCGCCCCGGCGACTGTTCGCACTCAGCCTGAAAGACCTGCGTGCGGCGGAAACGCTCGATGTTGGTGATGTTCAGAAACACGGGCAGCACTTCGCCCGTCGAAGGGCTGCGCTCGAAGACGATTTCGTTGTTCTCGTCGAGTTGGGGAGCGAAGCCGCCGGAGAAAGTGAACGCGCCGTTAAAGCCCGACTGCGATAAATCCGTCGTACTGATTCTGCGCACGCGCGCGCCCGCCTTCAGCGAGTGCAGGCCGAGGGTGAACGAGGTGTAGTTCGATAGCTCGTAGCGCGTGTCGGTGTTTCTGGCGGGGCCGTTCTGCGCGCCGCCACCCGTGAAGGCATCGCGCACGGTGATGACGGGCGCGGAGATGTCGCCGCCCGATTCGCTCGTGCCGCGATGAAACTGGAAGCGCGTCTCGTTGATCACGGTCGGGCTGAGGATGGCCGTCTCCGTGAGTTGGAAAGTGTGGTCTGTGTTCTTCCGGCTGTAGGTGCGATCCACGCCGAAGAACGGATCAACGTCGAGCGAAAACTCGCTGACGCCGAGATTGTCCGTGTGTGCGCGGGAGAAGCTGTAGCGCGCGACGAGCGTGTTCGTCGTGTTCAACTGGTAGTCGAGGCGCGGGCTGAACGTCGTGCGACGCGTCGGCACGACGAGCGTGCGGTTGAGGTTGACGAGGTTGAACGTGTCGGGTTCGATGAATTGCGCGTTGATGATCGAGTTGCCGTCCGTCTCGCGGCGGTCGAAATCAACGAAGAAGGACGACTTCTGTTTCTGAATAGGGCCGCTCAGGTTGCCGCCGTAGCTGCGCAACTGGAAGGGCGCGCGGCGATCCGCGAAAGGGTCGCGCGAGTTCAGGCTCTCGTCGCCGAAGTTGAAATAGGTCTGCCCGCGCATCTTGTCCGTGCCGGGGCGCGTCAGGATTTCGACGCGGCCAAAGCCGAGACGGTCAAACTCCGCGGAGAAGGGGTTCTGATTGATGCGAATCTCGCGGATCGACTCTTTCGGCGGGATGCGCCCGCCCGTAAAACCGTCTATGAAAATCTGCCCGCCTTCCGGCCCTGCCGAAGGCCCGGCGAGGGCTTGCAGGGCGGCGGCAAGGTCGTCCGGGTCGTCGGGCAAAGCGTCGAGGTCTGTGCCTTTGATGACGAGCGCGCTCTGGTTGTTTTCCGCTTCGGTGCTGACGGGAGTCTCCGCCGCAACGGTCACGTTCTCCTGTTCGAGCATCACGCTCAACTTGATGTCGAGCGATTCGCGTTGACCGGCGGCGATCACCACATCCGCGTTCTGGTAGAGGCCGAACCCGGTCGTCGTCGCGCGCACGGTGTACGTGCCCGGCGCGAGGTTGGTGAAGGTGTAGACGCCGTCGTCGTTCGTCGTCGCGGTCTTTTCCGCGCCCGCCGCGTCAACGAGCGTGACGGTCGCGCCGACGACGATGCCGCCGAACTCGTCCGTAATCGTCCCGCGCAAACTGCCCGTGCCCTGCGCCGCGACAAACGCCGCCGAGAGCGCGAACGCCAGCAACAGATTTAACCCGCGTGTGATGTAGCTTGATGATAAATTCATGATTCCTTATGGTGGAGAGACTTTCCGCTTAAAATTTCCCTGCTTTTCTCAGACCCGGAATAAAGACGGGCGAAGTGCCGCTCAGGTTACACCGCGCCCGTCTTTATTTTGAATTGTTTAGGGAAGCCCGATGCCGAGATCGATGCCGCCCGGCATGCCCAAATCCTGACCGCCCACGACGTTTGGCCGCGCCGACCCGGCAGGCGCGGCGTTGATGATCGCGTCGATTCCGGCGACGAGCGCAATGGCCGTCAGGCGCGTCGGGTCTGCGCCCGACGTGCTGGAGACGACGATCATGTCGCCCGGCTTCAACTCGGCCAGAGTCGTCTGCGGCATGCGTTCGAGCATCTCCTGCGGGTCGAAGCCGCGACCGCCGCCCATCCGGCGTTGACCAACGCCGACCGCGCCGCCGCGAGAGCTTTCCGCTGCGGGCGCGCCGCCCGCTTGTTGCGGACGCCCGCCCTCGCCAGCGGCTCTCCCGCCTCCGTTAGCTCCGCCGCCCGCCGCGCGCTGCGCCATGAACTGCGCCATCTGTGGCGGCAGCCGCCGCAAGTTCGAGTCGTTGTTGACGACGATGGTCAGAGCCTTGTTGTCCTGCGTCTTGATCTTGATCTGGTTGGCCGCCGCGTCCACGGCTGTCACCGTGCCGACGAGTTGGCGGAACGACCCGGAGACGATCTCTTCGGGCTTGAACCGCGCACCGTCCGCGCTCCGTTCGCCGAGCGCGCGCAAACGATCCCCGACCTTCACTTCCGCAAAGTTGCTTGACTTCGCATCCGCGAACTTCACGGAGTCGGGCGCGTAACGACGAAACAAAACCTTCTCGCCCGCCGCTTCCACAACGAGCGGCTTCAAGCCTTCGGGCGTGGCGGCGGAGACCGTGATCTCTTTTGTCTCGGGATTGATGGCCGTGACCGTGCCGAGGATGCCGCGCCGCTGCCACTCCGCGCGGTCGAGTTCGTGCTTTTGCGCGATGTCCTCTTTGGTCGCCACGATCACGACGCGCGCCGGGACTGTCTTCTGATCGTCGGAAACTTTGCCGAGCACCACCAGCCTGTTACCGACGCCGACGCCCGCCAGTGAAATTTTCGTCATGTCCGCGGGCGTGATCGCGCCCTTCGCAGCGCGCGCCAGCGCGTCTGAATTAACGCGGTAATAGGCGGTCGCCGCGTTGAGCACGACGTTGACCGGGACGCTGCTGCCGTCCACCTTGAGCGTGATGTTGAGGGCCGTCGGGTCAATGGCCGTCACGTCGCCGATGACGCGGTTGGGTGTAATGGCGGGATTCGTCTGAACGGGCGTGGTGGCGGGTGTCGCGCCGCCGCCGGAGGCAGTTTGCCCGTATGCGGCATTGATGCCCGTCGTGCATGTGAGCGCGGCGAAGGCAAAGGTCAAAAGGTGCTTTTTCATCTTGATGCTCTCTCGGTCGTGGATTAACGGTTAGTTGGAGCGTTTAAAATTCCGTGCCGGGGCGGCGATATTGTTGCCGTCCGGGCTGCTGTGCGAAATCGCTGTTGGAGGATTTCTGACCGCGTATGTTTAGGGGGAGGGATAGAGCGCGCTTTCGCGGCAACACGTTAGACGCGCGGCGGCCTCGTTTAGTCGCCTCCGGGGGTGAACTATTTCAGGGGAATGAAGGATGAAGATTAGTGTGTAATGCGGGCGAGATCAAGCGCGCGCTGGCGATTTCCAGCCGATGCGATAACGCACCGTCAGAGCCAGCCCGAGGCTCGTGACGACCAGCGCGGCGACGGCGAACGCCCACAGGTACGGCAGCGACAGGACGACCGCCCAGAAGGCCGCGCCGATCAAAAGCGCGATTGACTCGGAACGCTGTTCTTCCCGGAGCAGCAGACGCTGCAACCAGCGACCCGTCGCCGCGTGAATCGCCACGCGCCCGAAGAGGTAGGCCACGAGCAGCAGCAGGATCGAGAGCGCGCCGACAAAAAGGCCGAGCACGGGCGGCAGGACATGCAGCGCGACGGGCACGCCGAACGCGAGCACGAAGGCAGCGAGCAGCCCGATAACGGCGACCCGCAAGCTCGTCAATTGCAGACGCGACGCCGCGCGGCTGATCGCTCCGGGCGACGCGGCGGTCAGGCCTAAAGAGATGATGAACCAGAAGAGGATCGAGAGGACGCGCAGGCCGAACGAGGCGACCGTCCATTTCGGTTCGAGCAGCGACGCGGGGTTGCGCCCCAACTCGCGCAACTCCTCTTCGTAGCCTGCGAACATAATGGTCTTCGACGCGGGGTCGCGCCCCGGCGCAACCTTGCCGTGATGGTACGCGCCGCCGATGACGAGCACGTCGCCGCCGACATATGAATTCTCCCGCTGCGTGATCGTGCCGCCGATCACGCCGACATCGCCGTCAACGCGCCCTTCAATCACCACGTCGCCGCCGAAGGTCATCACCCCGTGCCTGACCCGCCCGCGCACGATGACCGAGCGACCCATCCCGAACACGTCTTTCGTGTCGTCGCCCTCGACGATCAGCGTCGTCGGATCGTTTTCGGCCACGCGAACGGAAGGCGTGCGCGCCGACACCGCCACCCCGGCGCACAGAAGCGCACAGAGGATTGCCGCCGCGCGAGCGAGCAGGCGCGGGTCGGGGAGCGTCAAGGTCGGCTGAAAGATAGAGAAAGTCACATCTGTTATCGCGCCTGCCGCTGCTTGCTGCGGCGAGGCGAAAAGGGTCAGAGATGTTACGTAAAATACGGGCGGAGAGTTTTCGCGCCGGGAGAATTTTCGCGCCGGGACATGTTGTCTAGTCGGGCAGACGGGGCGTGCGGTGATAGCGACCGATGAGCCAGAACAGCAGCGCGACGGCGAAGACAATGTAGAGGCCGAGGCTGGCCGCGCCCGGTTCTTCTAACATCTGCCCGCCGAGCACGCCCAGCATGAGGGCGACGCCCGCAGCCGCTTCCGCGATGGCGTTCGCCGCCATGTCGAGCATCGTCTCCGCGACCCCGGCGACGGCGCGCAAGGGCGCGAACAGTTCGTCCCAAGCCTGCCAGCCGAGCAGGGCGAAGGAGAGCGCGGCTAGCCCCGCGCTGACCACGAAGGCGCGCTTGCGCTCCGAACGATGACGCACGCTGCTCATGTCCGACTGGGCGCGCGCTTTGACGACCTCGGTGAAATTAGCGGGAAGTTGAATGTGCTTCTGCGCGTCGCCGAACGCCGCGTCGAGGACGCAGAGCAGACGCCTCTGCTCGCGCAGGGCGGTCGCACAGGAAGCGCAGACTTTCGTGTGCTGCTCGAAGCGTGCGCCCGTTGCGCCATCAAGTTCGCCGTCCAGATACGCGGCCACGTCCAGACACGGGCTGGCCGGGTCGGTCTGGCTGACCTCTCTGGCGGCGGCGACTGTCGGCGTTCGTTCGCTCACGATTCGTTCTTCCCTGTTGCTAAATGCCCGTGATGCCGCGCTCGACGAGCGGCAGGCGCATCGCTTCGCGCGCGCGGAAGATGCGGTTCTTGACCGTGCCGAGCGGCAGGCCGGTCACTTCCGCGATCTCGTCGTAGCTGAGATCGTGCGCGTGGCGGAGCACGATCAACTCGCGGTAGCTCGCCGGGAGCGATTGCACGACATCCTCTATTTCGGCGCGCCGCTCGGCGCGCACGCTCTCCTCTTCGGGCGTCGGCGCGCCGCTGGCGAAAGGCTTCTCGTAGGTGTCGCCTTCGGGCGTCGACACTTCGAGTTCCTGTTCGCGCGTCGAGTGGCGGCGCAGGTGGTCAATCGCCGTGTTGTGCGCGATGCGATAAATCCAGGTGGAGAATTTGTATTCGGGGCGATAGCGCGCGAGCGAGCCGTAGACCTTGATGAACACTTCCTGCGTCAGGTCGAGCGCGGACTCATAGTTGCCCGTCATGCGGTAGACGTAGGAGACGAGCGGACGCTGGTAGCGGCGCACGAGTTCCTCGAAACTGTCGTCGCGACCGGCGATGGCGCGCGTCACCAACTCGCAATCGGCCACCGCCGCGAACTTCTGAATTGTGGGGGAAGCTGCACTCATAACTCTTGTAATGCGTCTTTACGTTCGAACAAAAGCGAAAGTTTCATCAGTGCAGCGCGCGAAAAACGCGGGCGTCTAAAGGTTTCAAGCCCACGCGAGGGCGGCCAGACCGGCGGGGGCGGCGATTGAGTCGAAGTCGAGTTCGTTGGATGGAAGCGCGAGGCGCACGTCGTCGGCGGTGACGAGGCGCGGGCGCGTGTCGAGCGTCTCTTCGATGATCGCGCTCGCTTCCGAGTGTTCGATGCCGTCGCCCGCGATCATCATCCGCCCGATGGTGTCGGCGGCGTCGGACGCGTCCGAAGCAGGCGCCTGCACGCGGTCGCGGTAAAAGAGCAGGAAGCGATAAAGCTCGTCAACGCGGTCTTCCGCCTCGCAGACGATGCTGCGCACGAGCAGCGGCTGGCCATGGCGAAGGAGGACGGCGGTAAAGCCTTCGTGATGCGTGCTGACGAGGAGCGAGTCGGAGGCCGTGGCCGCTGCGACGCGCTCGCGCATGAGCCACCACGCCTCGCCCATGTGGCGCGGCAGGATCAGACCCGTGTGCCAGCCGAGCGCGGAGAGCGCGGCCTCGTATTCCGCGATGACGGAGAGACGCACTGCCGTGGCGAGATAGCGCGGGCGACCCTGCGCGTCGGGGCGCAGACGCTCGCGCGCGACGCGCAACTCTTCAACCGGCGTGCCGAAGCCGCGCTCGGTCTTCCAGCGCAACATCTCTTCCGTCTCGGCGCGTGTGGCCGTGCCGCCCTCCAACGTCAGAATCGTCGTGCGCGTCGCCGCTTCCGGCAAAGCTACCGACCAACGCTTGCGCTTCTGCATGCCTGCGTTTGCCGCGAGCCCTTGCAGAATGGAGGCCAACTCGCCCGCGTCGGCCACGTTCGGCTCGTCAAAATTTGGCCGCACCAACCCCTCGGCCAGAGGCACATAGCCGGCGCGCCGCACAAGCAGAGAGCCGTCGCGCCTGCGATCCAGCGAGACGAGCGCCGCGCCCTCGCCCGTCAAACCCAGTGCGGACGAAGGCAGACGCGGTTTAATCAATCTGGAGAAAGAGTTCATAAGAATCAGTGAATCGTCAATCGTCAAGCGTGAATAGATGAAGACAGTTTTTTCTATTCACGATTGACGATTGACGATTCACGGCTTCGAGCTACCATTCGCTGTAGGGCGTGCCTTCGCTTGAGAGGTCGCCGGACGCGCTGCGCACATCCACGACGCCCTGCCCGCCTTCAGCCGAGTTGGGGTCTTGCCCCATGATAACGTTCCAGTCCTTCTGCCCCGTGATCGGATCAACGGGCACTTCGCGCAGATAACCGGCAGTGGCGAGGTCTTCGAGCGACTGCGGTAGTTGTCCCTTGTCGGCGGCGTACTGGTCTAAAAGCTTGCGCATCTGCACGAGGTCGTCCTTCAACACCGATTCGCGCGCCTGCAACACCGTCTTCTGATACTGCGGCAGCACGATGATGGCGAGGATGATGATGATCGAGATGACGATCATCAGTTCGAGCAAGGTGAAACCGGACTGGCGCAACGACGAAGAACGCGCGTGCGAAAGCGCGGCGGCGCGGCGGCGGAAGCGGTCGAGCAACGCGGGGCGTGCGAGGCGCGCCGCATCTTCGCCGCGTCCTGCCCGCTCTTCGCGGCTCACCACTACCGCGCGCTGCTCGCCATACACTCTTTTTTCCATTTTACCAATCACTATATTTCTGCCCGTTGAGCGCGGTCTCCTGCGATTTCGAGTAAACGTCGAAGACGTTTTCGCCGCCCCAAGAGCCTGCGTCCGGCGAGTCGTAAGAGGAACGCAGCCCCCAATCGGCCTTGCCCGTCATCGGGTCTACGGGAATCTTGCGCAGGTAAATTTTCTTCTTGAAGGCGAGCGGCGACTGTTCATCCAGCAGGTTCTTGTTGATGTCCACGCCCACCGGCTGCACGCGCGGCGCGACGCTCACGCCTTCAACCAGCGTCTCCAGTTTCGGCGGGAAGCGGTCGGGGTTGTCCACGCCGAACAGCGTCTTGTCGGCAATCGCCACTTTGCTGCGCGGGTCTACGGGCACACCGGCTGCGCCGCCCGGCACGGGCTGTCCCGGCACGACGGGCTGCCCCGGCGCAGGCGCGGCGGGCGGCGCGCCCGGCGGCGCTTGATCCAGATAAGGGCTGTTGAGGGCGTCGCGGTTGAATTGCTTGATCGCCTCGCGCATCTCGCGCAGAGAGTCGCGGAGTTGCTGTTCGCGTTGCCGCTTGACGGCGGTTTTGACCATCGGGATCACGCCCATCGAAAGAATCGCCAGCACCGTCATCGTGATGACGAGTTCGATGAGCGTCCACCCGCCCTCGGAGCGGCGCGGGGCGAGGGCGAAGGCGCGCGGGACGCGAACGGCCAGACGCCCCCTCCAACTTTTCACCTTCATATCTTCACCCGTTCCCATAACCGTAGCCGTCCCCTTCGTCTCCTGCCGTCGTCGCTACTGCTTCACCGTGAGGCGCGCATGCGACAGTTGCGTCGCCACGTTCTGCCCGGCGACGGACATGAGATGAACGCCCGCCTGATCGAGCGTGAGATCGCTTTCGCCCGCGGCGACCGCTTCAATGTCCACGAACAGCAGCACGCCCATGCCGTTGATCGGCGTGTTCGCGGCGGGAGCGATGAGCGCGAGCAGCGAGCCGCGCGCGTCAATCGAAGGCGTAAGCGTCGGCAGCAACTCTTTCTTCTCGCCGAAGAGACTACCGTGAGTGACGCCCCGGATGGCGACGACACGCGGATCGAACCTGAGCGTGGCGGCGGCCAGTGCGAGCGGCGTCGAGGTCTTGACGAGCAGCATCAGACGTTGCTTCTCGCCGACGCGCATCTCCTGTTGCCCGGACAGGACGTAGAGCAGCGTGCCGCCCTCTGTCATAGTTGCGAGCGGCGCGGTGATTGTCGTCGTCGTCGCCGCAACGGCAACTCCGGCGTCGGTCGGCGTCGCCGTTTTTTCAACGGCGGGTTTCTCAACCGAAGGTGCGGGAACGGGCGTCACATTCGGCGCGGGCGGCGCGCTCTTCGTCTCGACGCCGTTCGGTTTGACGCTCGCGGCGGGCACGGGCGAAACGCTCGCGCCGGGATTTGAGATGGGGACGAAGGCCGTTGCCACCCCGGTCGAGATGGCGGGCGCGGGTTGTCTGTCCGTCTGCGTGTTAACGACGCCGCCCGTGAGCGCGCCGGTGTTGTTCGCGTTGGCGGCGTTGTTGCCGCTGGCGGTTGGCGCGGCGGGCGTCACCCCCATGAGAGCTTTCGGCGCGGGCGCGTAGGCGTGCTGGGTGTCCGCCCCGGCTGTTGCGGTCGTCGTCGCCGCTGCTGCCCCTCCTGCGCCGTTTGCGGGCGCGGCGGGCATCTGGATCGCCACGTCTTTTGGGAGTTGGCGCGCGGCGGCGAGTTGATCTTCACGGTCGGCCACGACGAGCATGGCTTCGAGCGATTCGGAGACGGGAGCTTGCAGCGTGCCGCTCGGACGCTGATTAATGTCGCTCGGTTCGACGGTCGGCGCGCGCAGGACGCGCGGCGTCACCGTGATCACGATGTCGGAGTTGACATCGCTGCGCGTCGGCGTGCTGAAGAGGCGACCGAGCACGGGGATCAGGCCGAGCAGCGGGATGCCGCGCCGCCCGTCGGAGTGCTTGTCCTGCGCGACGCTGGCGATCATCATCGTGCGATTGTTCGGGATGCGCGCCATGCCGCTCACGTTGCGCTGGCTGAAGGTTGGCGTCAGGTTCGACGCGCCGCCGATCACATCGTTCGACTCGATCTCCATCTTCACCTGCACGTCCAGATTCGGGAAGACCTGCGGCGTGAACTTGAGGATCAAGCCCGTGTCCTGATACTGGATGACCGGGAAGCCCGTACCGCCGAAGAGACCAGAGTTGACGCCCGCCTGCTGCCCCGCCGCGTTTGTGCCGCCGATGGCCGAGCCGAAGGGCGACACCTGCGCCGTCTGCACCGGGACTTTCTGGCCGATGCGCGTGGTGGACTGCTCGCTATCGAAGGCGTGTACCTGCGTGGCGGCGAGGAGGCGCGTGTTGTCCTTCGCCTGAAACGCGCTGATGGTGGTGGCGGGCAACAGGAACGCGCCGCCGAGGACGGTGGCCGCCGTGTTGACGATCGCGCCGCCCTTGCCGGGGTCTTTGTTGCCGCCGGTGGTCGTGTCGGTCGTCGTGGTCGTGCCGAAACGCTCCTTGCCGCCGCCGAACAGGAAGGAGGTCGGCAACAGCCCGCCGAGATTGCCGAGCGTGGCGTCCGTGCCGAGTTGATTGCCGAGTTGCAAAAGGTTCGTGCGCGAGACTTCGTAGATGTTTACGTCCATCACGACCTCGGCGCGATCCTTGTCAATGGCTTGCAGGAGTTCGGCGATGAGACGGATGTTCTCCGGCGTGTCGCGCACGGTGATGGAGTTAGTGGCCTTGTTCGGCGTCACCTGCGGCTGCCGTCCGGCGGTCGGCGGCAGGCTGGACTGGATCAGCGAGCGCGCATCGTTCGGGTCAATGTTCGACAGGTAGAACGTGCGCAGGACGAGTTGCTGGTACTGCCCGCGCTTCGACTGGTCGGCGACGATGATCGTGCGCCGGTCGAGTTTCTGGAAGAAGAGATTTTGCGAGAGGAAGATGTGGTCGAGAGCGCGCGCCGACGTGACATCCTTGAGGCTGACGTTGATGGTGCGGCCTTTCGGGAAGTCGCGGTCGAAAAGAACGTTGAGACTGAGTTCGTCGCCGAGTTTGCGGATGAAGCCTTCGAGGTCGCCGTTATAGTTGATGACGCGGAGTTGCTCGGTGCGCGTCGGCGGCAAAGCGAGCGTGGGGTCTTGCGAAGGGCGTTGCTGCGCGCCGCCTGCCGTCGCTCCGGCGTAGCTAGTGGGAACGATGGCCGAGCCGGTCGAGGGCGTGCCGTTCAGACGGTTGGCGTCGTTGCCGTTGGTGTTTGACGGGTCGCGCCCCTCCTTCTCGCGCTGGAGGCGCAGCATGCGCGCCATCTCGGAGGAGGCCAGTTCGTTGATCGGATCGTAGCCGACGGCCTGCCGGTAGGCGTTATACGCGCCCGTGAAGTCGCCCTGCTCGGCGAGCGTGCGCCCCTGCTCCATGAACCGCTGCGAGGCGTTGAAGATGGCGCGGCGGTAGTGGAGTTGGTACTCGATGTCGGACGGGTTGGCGGCGACGGCGAGCGCAAATTCCTGCGCCGCGCGTTCCCACTGCATCGCCCGCTCCTGTTCCAGCCCGCGCTTGTAATTCTTCTCGCCCTTCTTCGCCGACACCGCGACGGGGACGGCCAGCAGGCATAAAATCAAGACGAGCGAAGCGTAGGCGCGCACACTTACTGTTAATTTCATTTCGATCCTCAGAAAAAACCGGCGTTCGATTTAAAGGTTTTCCAGCGGCAATCAGCAAAGACCGGGTGGGGCTGATTACCTGAAATCTTTACACGTCGAGGGCGACAAAGTGTTCCAAAAAGGCTCTACAGCGCGCGGCGGGCGGTTTTAACTGCGTTCCCGCGTCGCGCCTATTTACTACTATGCGCCCGTCCCGTTCCCGTTCTCGTTACCGTTCAATACGACCTCTTCGACGAACGTGGCGCGGTTGATCTCGTGCAGCGTCGAGACGCCGGACAAAACTTTCTTGAGCGCGGACTCGCGCAGAGAAGCCAGCCCCTCCTGCTCCGCCGCGCGCCGGACTTCCGAGCCGGGGCGGCGTTCGATGATCATCTCGCGGATGTTGTCCGAGAGATTGAGCAGTTCGTGGATGGCGGTGCGGCCACGGTAGCCCGTGTGGTTGCAGGCGTCGCAGCCGACGCTCATGTAAAACAGGCGGTCGCGGTATTCCGTGGGCTTCAATCCCGACTCGATCAACTCGTCGTCCGACGGGTGATATGGCCGCCGGCACACGTCGCAGAGCATGCGGATGAGACGCTGTGCGAGCACGCAGTTGAGAGACGAAACGAAGTTATACGGTTCGACGCCCATGTTCAGGAAACGCCCGATCACGTCAATCACGTTGTTGGCGTGGACGGTGGTAAAGACGAGGTGGCCGGTCAGCGCGGACTGGATGGCGATCTGCGCCGTCTCGTTGTCGCGGATTTCGCCGACCATGATCTTGTCCGGGTCGTGGCGCAGGATCGAACGCAGGCCGCGCGCGAACGTCAGCCCCTTCTTCTCGTTGACGGGAATCTGCGTGATGCCGTGCAACTGGTATTCAACCGGGTCTTCGATCGTGATGATCTTGTCTTCTTCGTTCCTGATCTCGTTCAAGGCCGCGTACAGGGTGGTCGTCTTGCCCGAACCCGTGGGGCCGGTGACGAGCACCATGCCGTAAGGCTCGGCGATGTAGCGGCGGAAGTTACGCAGATCGTTGGCGTCGAAGCCGACCACGTCGAGGCGCAAATCCTTGAACTCTTCGTTGATCTGCTCTTTGTCCAGAATACGTATGACGGCATCTTCGCCGTGGACGGTCGGCATGATCGAGACGCGGAAATCGACGGTGCGCCCCTTGTAGCGGACGCGGAAGCGACCGTCCTGCGGCACGCGCCGTTCGGCGATGTCGAGTTCCGACATGACCTTGATACGCGAGATGAGCGTCTGGTGATAGGCGAGGTCAATCGGGTCGACTTTCGCATAGAGCGCGCCGTCAATGCGGTACTTGACCTGCACTTCCGTGTCGCGCGTTTCGATATGGATGTCGGAGGCGCGCGACTCCATCGCGTTGAAGACGATGGTGTCCACCAGCTTGATGATCGGCGACATGTCGCTGTCGGTGGCGAGCCGGTCGAGGTCTAACACCTCGTCGCCGTGCTCGGTTTCCTTGACGAGCGAGATGCGGAAATTGGAGGTCGCCTCTTGCAGAACGCGCTGCGTGGCATCGCCTTTTTTGAGCACCACGTCAATCGCCCCGGCGGTCGCCACGTGCGGCACGATGCGCGCGCGCAGGGCTTGGGCGAGTTCGTCGAGGCGTTCGAGGTCGCTCGGGTCGGCCATCGCCACATGAAAGCGACGCCCTTCGCGCCTGAGCGGGACGAACTGGTGGCGCAGCATCAGGTCGACGGGAATCTCGCCGAGGAGCGCGTAATCAATGGGCGAATCGCCTTCGGGCGGGAGCAGGTCGATGTAGGGCAGGCGGTAGCGGCGCGCGAGTTCCTGCGCGGCGCGCACTTCGGGCGGGAGCGACACTGTGGCTACCGGGTCGGTTTTAAACCCGTCGCCGCGCGCCCCGCCGTTGTCCGCGCCTTCGGGGCGGACGAGCGTGGTCTCGCCTTCTTCACGCGCGCGCGTGTCGTCGAGTGTGGTGTTCATTGCGCTTGAAAATTCTTCCGCTGCCAAACTTCGTCTTCCTGTTTCTGATGCGTGAGCAGGGCTGGGGGATTGCCAGCCGTCACCGGCCAGCGTGCGCTCCTGAGACATTCGAGATGGATTGGATGATCGGGAGGTAAATCGCGAGCAAAATCGTGATGACGACCCCACCCATCACGAGCAGAATCGCAGGTTCGAGCACGGTCGTCAACTGCTCAAGCCTGACCTCCGACTCGGCGTCGTAGAAGGTGGCCACCTCGTCCAACATCTCGCGCAAACTGCCCGAACGCTCGCCCACGCCGATCATGTCCAGCCCCAATTCCGGTATCCAATTCGCGCTCTCCAAGCTCTCCGTGAACGAACGCCCCTCCCTGATCATCGGCAGGATGCCGGTCGAGCGCGCGCGCAGTTCTTTGTTCGTAATCGCCTCGGAGGCGATCTCCCACGAGTCAACGAGCGTGATGCCGCCCGCGAGCAAAGTCGAGAGCGAGCGCGTCACCTGCGCGACGGAGAGTTGGATGACGAGTTGACCGGCAATCGGGATTTTCAGCACCGCGCGGTCAATGGACAGGCGACCGTGCGGCGTCTTCGACCAGAACCAGAACGCGACCGCGCTAATCAGGATGAGCGGGGCGAACCACCAGATGTTGGCCGCCATCCAGTTCGAGATGCTCACCACGACGAGCGTGATGGCCGGGAGATTGCGCCCGAAGCCCTCGAAGAGTCGCGCCATGCGCGGCACGACGTAGGTGGTCAAAAACGTGACCATGCCGAACGAGGCGATGAGCAG
>DASPJG010000632.1:0-5011 GCA_035628755.1 Pyrinomonadaceae bacterium | reverse complement strand
GCAGGGCGGCGCGCGTCGCCTCGTCAATGTAGCGGCGCGAGACGAAGAGGCTGAGTTGGTCGGAGGTGACGTTGTTAAGCGCGTAGGTATCCACCAACGCCTGCCGCTCCGTGACGGTCAACTCGGCGCGCTCGTGCGGTTTGAGTTCGACGCGGAAACGGTAGAAGCGCGCGCTGCGGCCTTCGGGCTTGGGCGTCTCGCGGTCGTCCAATTCCCAACCCGGCCTCACCGGGTGTTCGACGTAGACGACGCGCTGGCGGTCGGTCTGGTTGGCGAGCATGTAGGTCTTCTTGTCCTGCCGGTGGTAGTGAGCCTGAAAGACGCCGTTCAGGATGCGGACGAGGAAGGCGGGCGCGCGATCCTCTTTCTGGCGGACGTTGACGAGCGTGCCGAGATCGAGCGCGAAGGAGATGAGACGTTGCTCGGCGGGTTTGAGCCGTTCCATGAGCGCCTCGCCCGCATAGGCGTTGCCGTCAATAATGGTCATCGCGCCGTCTTCGAGCGTGAGCGTGGAGGTGTTTTTCAAGAGCATGCCGCTCATCGGGCGGTCGCGGCGCGCGGCTTCGTTGAAGATGGAGACGCGCGCGCCTTCCATGCGCGTTTGCAGGATGGGGATGAGCGCGGAGCGGTCGCGCTTGACGGTGACGGGCTGCCCGATCTGGTACTCGAACAGGTCGCCGACTTCGCTGCCCTCGGCTGCCGCCTCGACGCTCGTGTTGCTCATGATGGACTCGCTCAGGGAGAGTGAGTCAACGGCAGCGGCAGCATCTTCGCTTTTGTTTAAGACCAGATCGTTGAGGCGGTTCTGCTGGAGGCGCAAGTCCTGTCTCTGGTCGGCGCGGCTGCGGCGCGCGTTTGCCGACAACTGCGCCGAGGGGGCGGCAGACGGCGGGGGCGGCGGGAGTTCCAGCACCGATTGGCCGGACACGCCGCCCATGCCGTTCGCGCTGAAATTCTCCTCGCCGGGTTCGTGAACCTGCGGGTTGAGACGCAGGTCGCCGGGCATCGGCACGACGGGGCGATAGCGGTAGAAAGGCTTCTGGATGGGCTGGATGAACGAGACGGGCGTGCCGGAGATGAGCGAGAGTTGCACCTCGTTCCAATCCTCCTCGCTCACGTTGTCAACGATAGCCCAGCCCTGAAAAAAGGGCTGACCCGCCGTGTCCATCACGACGCGGTAAGTGGTCTTCCAGATCGGCGCGGCGACCGTGTAGCTGACGAGCATCTCGCGCGCGCCCGCGCCGTCCGAGGTGACGACGATGGTCTTGGCGTCGCGCCGTCTCGCTGCGGCGGTCGCGCTGGCAAACTCCGCGATGTCGCGCCGCGTGCCTTCGTCAATCAATTTAACGGAGCGCACGTCCGCGAGTTCAAAACTCGACAACTCGCCGCTCTCCGAAGCGATCACGAGCGCGTGCGTGACGACCGCCGGTTTTGTCGAGTCGATTTGCGCGCGGCGTTCTTCGACCGTGAGGATCGAGCCGGTGGCGGTGCGGTTGGCCGTCGTGACGACGACGCGCGCGCCTTGCAGTTGGCCGAGCACCCCGGCCAGCCCGCTGTTCTGCGTTGCGGAGGCGACGGAGAAGGGGATGTCGGCGATGCGCGCGGAGGGCGGCGCGGACGAGTTGTAACTGACCGCGCCGATGCGCCCCTGCCCCAGATCGAGCACGATCATAGACTTCAACACGTCGTCCACCTGCGATTGTTTGAAAGACAGGTTGACCTCCGCGTGCCCCGACACCATGCCGCGCCGCTCGATGTAGGCGACGCCGTTGCTGTAGAGAATGACGCGGCGGATGGGCAGCGTGTTTCCTGCCGTCGCGCGTTGCGAACCGTCGGCGGCGGGCACGCCGCGCGCGGGCGTCGCGGCAGCGGCGGTGGCGAGGGCAGCCGCAGTGGTAATGCTACGGTCGCGGCGCGCGGTGCGGCGCGTTTGCGCCTGCGCATTGAGGGATGACAGGACGAGCAGGGCGACGACGAAAAATTTGAGTCTCATTGAACAGCCTCCAAAAATGTGTGTGCGAAATCTGTTGATCGCTGTAGGGAAGAACGTGCGCGCGTGCGTGCGCTTGCGTCTCGCGATCCGGTTCACGCGAGAAAAGTTTGACGAAACGATGGAACGGAAATGATGAACGCGGAGCGATGAAGAAAAGCGGTTGTCTTTCGTTCATCGTTCCGCGTTCCGCGTTCGCCGGTTTCTTATTCGATGATCGGATTTGCCTGTGAGGCGGGTCTGCCGCCCATGTCGTCGCCGCGCAGCGAGCCGGTCTGGTCTATGTAGAAGGAACGGCGACCGAGTTTGGGATAGCTGGTGGGCGTGGCGGTGGCTTCAAACGTGTCGCCGGAGACATAGACCTTGATCTCATAGCCGTCCACTACCATCGCGCTCTCATATCCGGGGAGGTCTGCGGCGGCGTCGTCGAGTTCGGCGAGCGTGGCATAGCGACCGGTTTTCTGCTTATACACTTCCTGCGCGCCCAGTATCGTGCGCAGTTTCCATTGCGCCATAGTTTCGTTGCTGCGGAGGGTCGAAAGTTTCTGGCTGACCAGACCGCTGGCCATGAAGAGCGAGAGCAGGTTCTTCGGCAGGCGGAGTTCGTGCATGAGGCCGTCGGATTCGCGCGTAGCGAGATGGGTGATCGAGCCGGGTTCGGGGTCGAGGCTCAGGAGATAGGCGCGGATGGCCGGGTCGTCAATGTCGTCAACGGACTTGGTAACGTCGTCCAACATGCCCTTGAGCACGTCGTTTGCGATGTAGACCTGTCCTATCCCCTGTCCGGGCTGCCAACTCCTCGAGTCGCGGAAGCGTTCGTTGTTGGCGAGCGTCTGGCCGCTGTTGTAGGCGTCCGTGACGCGGCGCATCGTGGCCGCGTCGGGCGCGCCGACGAGGAAACGATCAATGAAGGCGAGCGTGCCGTTTGAGAACGCGAGCACCTCGACCTGCCCGTGCTTCTCGACGACGCTCTGCTCGGTTGCGCCCGCGAAGCCGACGGCGTTCAGGACGCGCGGCAGGAGTTTCTGCAAACTCTCCTTGTCGTTCAAAGCGATGACGACGATGGGGCCTGACGGCGGGGGCGGCGAGGAATCATCCGCCCGCCTGCGCACCGTGCGGCTGCCGAAAAACTCGTTGCCGGGCATGCCGATGGCGATCTCGTTGCCGAGCGCGGTGAGCAGTTCTTCACGGATGCGAAAGTTGTTCGTCTTTTCGAAGGCCGCGAGTTGATCGCCAAAGCCGCCCTTGCCGTTTTCCTGCGTGGCGGCGAGGTCGGCGATTTTCATGAGCGAGGCGAGATAGTCATAGGTCTGCGGCAGGTCGAGCGAGACGCTGACGAAGACGTTCGTGTCGGCGGGCAACACCGCGGGCGCATCGGAGGCGATGGCGGGGCCTGAGAGCAGCGCGGGGAAGAAGGGAATCGGGCGCAGGGCTTGCTCGTCCGGCGCGCTGACGAAGAGGCCGCGCACGACGAGCGCATCCGCTTCGAGCGACGCGCCGACGCCGATGGACTCCGGCCACGTTTCGTTGTTTCCACCGCGCCCGTCGAAGATAAGCGACGCGAGCGTCTTGGCGAACCGTTGCGACTCCTCGCGCTGGCGTTCCTCTTCCAACTCTTTTTCACTCTTCGGCGTGGGCGTCGGTTCGGGCGTCCCCGCCGTCTCGTTCTCCGACGGTTTGACCAGCCCTATCAGGTTCTCTTCAGGAGCGACCACGCTCGGGTTCGTCAAGGTGGCGTTCTCCGGCAGGCTGGTGATGGTGTCCGGCTCGATTTCGCCGTTCGCGTTTGCCGTCGCTTCCTGCTTCTGCCGTTGCGCCTCCGCCAGTTCCTCCTGTCGCCGGTATTCCTTCTCCAACGCCTCGCTGTGCTGCTTCGCACTGTTCGACATGCGCACGGTGTTGAAATAGACGAACAGCGTGTCGGTGCTGAAGCGCGTGCGCGCGGCCTGAAAGCCCGGCTCGTTGACGAGCAAAGCCTGATCCGTCCCGTGCAAATCCTTGAACGTGAAGGTTGCGCCGCTCATCGCGATCAGGTTGCCCGTGCGTTTGATTTGAAACTGCGGCACAGGGTTCGGCTTCGCGCGCACGGCGTCCGGCGCGTTCTCCGCCCGCGCCCGCGCGCGTCGCCTGCCACGACGGCGCGCGGCGTTTGAGGCTTCCGGCGTCGCGCTCGTCTTGGTCGTCGTCAAGGCGGGCGCGCTGCTTGGCGGCGGCGCGACGTTGACGGCGATGAACTGCCTCAACTCCGGCAGGAATTTTCGCGCCTCCTCGACCGAAGGCATCTCCACGGCGAGCAGCGTTTCGGGCAAACCGGC
This sequence comes from Pyrinomonadaceae bacterium, assembly GCA_035628755.1. Classification (GTDB taxonomy): domain Bacteria; phylum Acidobacteriota; class Blastocatellia; order Pyrinomonadales; family Pyrinomonadaceae; genus JAIVJZ01. The sequence continues at coordinate 706 of DASPJG010000632.1, read as the reverse complement.
GCGCGCTGGCATCGTGGCGAACAGCAGGCGCGATGTCATCAACACGTCGGCGTGCGTCTCGATGAACTTATATAACTCCAGCAACTCGGCGGGCGCGCTGCTGTCTTCAAAGCCGAACGGCGCGAGCAGTTGCGCGAACTCCTGCGAACCGGCGTGTCGCCCGACCATGCGCATCTCCGCGTAGATGCCGTAAGCGTCCGCCGACAGCAGCGTGTCGAACGTGACCGCAGGACTCGGCTCGGGCGCGGGCGTTTGCGCCGCCACCGCCGGGGCGGGTTTGGATGGGGCAGGTTTGGCTGGGGCGGGTTTGGCTGGCGCGGGCTTCGGGGCGGGGCGTTGCGCCCGGACGGGCACGACGACGAGCAGCGAGAGGGCGACGATGAGCGATGCGCCGCTGTAGCGCACAGAGTGGGGGAAGTTCATGTTCGTGATTCCTTAAGTTGAATACAGGCTCTCAAGGTTAGGGGCGATAGGGAGATCGCCGGAGCGCGTCGGGATTATGACAGGGAGAAGGGCGGGAGGAAAGATAAATGATGAAGCGGGAACGCCGAATGAACACAGGCGCGTCCGTCTTCAGTTGCACGTTCCGCGTTCACGCTTCGTCATTTCCCGCTCAGGCTTTTTCCAGCCCCGCGTATTTTTCGATCAGCTTCTTCTGGCCGAAGCCGGGGAAACTGACCGTGAGCTTGGCCGCATCGCCCGTGCC
>DASPJG010000631.1:0-7778 GCA_035628755.1 Pyrinomonadaceae bacterium | reverse complement strand
CGACGCGCGCGGCGACGGTGCAGTTGCCCGTGCCGGTGCTGGCGGCCATCGGCGGCGTGATATTCATGTCCGAGAACGTTTCGCTGCGCCTGCTGCTCGCAACGACGGTGATTCTCGGAGGCGTCGCGCTCGCGCTCTTAGGCCGCGCACAGACGGCGCACGCAAAGTCGGCCTGAGTGTCGTTCGCAGTTGGGAGCATCGTCTATAGTCGGGAGTGTGTTCCCGTTTAAAAAACGCGCAGAGAGGCGTGTGGGTTGAACCCGGATGCGTAGAGACACGTTTAAGACAGCCATCGCCGCCATCGCGGGAATCTATTTTTTGTGGTGCGCTTACGACCCGCGCCAGTGGCATTTGATTGACGGCGTTAACCTCGTCATCCACGAGGCGGGTCACGTCGTCTTCATGCCGTTTGGCGAACTCCTGTCGGTCGCGGGCGGCTCGCTGTTTCAAGTCATCGTGCCCGCCGCGTTCGTCGCCTACTTTTACCGGCGCGGGCAGATGTATTCCGCCGCGCTCGTCCTCTTCTGGGTGGGCGAGAGTTTGTTGAACGTCTCGGTCTACGCGGGCGACGCGCTCGAACTGCAACTGCCGCTGCTCGGCGGCGAGGATTCGATTCACGATTGGAACCACTTGCTCTCCATGACGGGGCTGCTCCCTTCAACCTATAAAATCGCCGCCGCGATCCGCGTCGCGGGCACGCTCACGATCTTCGCCGCCATCTTCTACTCGCTCACACGCGCACAACGGGCGGAGAGCGGGGCAGGCGAGGTTTGACGATCTCGCCGCGCGCGGTTTCAAGCTTTGCCCACGCTTTCACTTTGAGGTGATTTTGTGCGATGCTGTCGGCGTAGCTTCCGCCGTTTTAGGGGCGGGAAAATTATTTCGAGGGGAGCGAAGGGAATGCGTTTATTTATTTCGACAGCCGCCGCGCTTGCGTTGTGCGCCTGCGCGCTGGTGGCCTGTAGCCCACAGGACGGGAGCACGCCCGCCGCTAAGAGCGCGCCCGCAGCGAACGGCAGCCCGGCGGCCACCCAGACGACGACACAAACCGCCACGCAGAAGGCGACACAAACCACCACGCAGAATGCCGGTGAAACGCGCCGTATTTCTATCGAGGAGACGCAAAAGGCCATCGCGGACGGCGGCGCTCTCATCGTTGACGTGCGCGATGAAGCCACTTACAAGACGGGGCACATCAAGGGCGCGAAGTCCGTCCCGCTGTCGCAGTTCGACGAGCGCATCGGCGAATTGCCGAAGGACAAGTTGATCATCACCTACTGCGCTTGACCGAGCGAACAGACCAGCGCCCGTGCGGTGCAGATGCTCAACGCCAAAGGAAACACGAACGCCGCCGCCCTGCTCGGCGGTTGGAACGCCTGGATTGCCGCGAACCTCCCGGTTGAGAAAGCCCAGTGAGGGAGTAAGCCGCAGGCAATCGAGGCAGTTGAAAATAAAGGCAGCCGAAGAAATGTCTTCGGCTGCCTTTCACTTATGCGCGCTCTACATTTCAGGGCGACCAAATACTGCTGCTGCTCGATCTTGAATCGCTACCGCTCGATCCTTAATCGCTGCCGCTCAAGCCTGAATCGCTGACGCTTGCTCTTGACCGGCCACCCTGCCCGCGCCCGACATCATCCCGCGTCAACACTAATTCCTGCCGCTTGTCGCCTTACGTTCGTCTCAAGTCCAGCGTAACCCGGCGATGCGTTCGAGTTGCGGGGTGAAGCCGAAGCGCGTGAGGGCGCGCGGGCGTCGCTCGGCGAGGGCGGCGAGTTCGCGCGCGACTTCGCGGCGCACGCCCCGCGTGCGTTCGCCCGTCGCGGCCACGCGCTCCACGACGCGGCGCAGGGACTCGCTCGTGCCCGCCACGAATTTCTCCACATCCGTGCCGCGCCTGAGCCGCGCTTCGCCGTGCTCGTACTCCACGCAATCGGCGAGCGCGACGAGAAAGGGATAGTCGTCGGCGATCTCGCGCCGCGCCGTCTGAAAGTGCGCGGCGAAGTTTTCGTTCGAGGCCGCCGCCACGCCGCGCTCCACCGCCGCGATCACCTCTCCGCTCAACTGCAAGACGTTGCGCCGGTCGATCTCGTCCTGCGTGCTCGCCGTCGCCGTCGTCGTCGCCGCACCCGTCTCCTGCGTCGTGTCCGCCGCGCGCGAGTTCGAGGCGTCCCGCGTCTCGCCGCCCGCGCCCTCGTAGACGCTGATGCGCCCGCCCGGCTCGCTCGCGCGCACGAGTATGCGCTGCAAGGCCGACTGCCCCACGTCCTCGCGCCCCGTGACGTGATCCCTCTCGCGTGCGCGCATGGCCTCGCGCGCCGTCAAATAGATGTCGCCGTCGTACTCGTCGAGTTCGACGTGGACGCGCCCGTTGAAGTCGCGCTGTTGCAGGTAGCGCAAGAGCGCCGCCAGATTGACGTAAGCTGTATCGAGATTTTCGTGCAGGGCGCGACCTTTGTCGCCAGCGCGTTCCGGCATGTCAGACATCAACTTCACGCATCAGGATTCGGACGCAGGAGTCTAACATAAACGATGCGGGAGGAACGCGGCGCGGTGAAGTAAAAGCGAGCCGATTTTCAGTTCGTCGTGCGTCGTTTCGCGTTCGGCATTTATGTTAGACTTCGCGGCGCAATTTCCAGTCCCGCTGGTCACTTCGAGCGCGTCACGCGCGCCACAACCGGAAAACTCGATGAGCTATACAAACCTGTTTCGTAAAAAAAGTGTCGTGCAGATTAAGCGCGACGCCGAACTCGGTTTCAGCGATGCCCACGGCGCGGCTGGCGACGGCGAACCGCACCTGCGCAAAACCCTCGGCGTGCTCGATCTCACGTCGCTCGGCATCGCGGCCATCGTCGGCGCGGGCATCTTCGCCATGATCGGCAACGCGGCCTTCAACGGCGGCCCCGCCGTTATCTTCCTCTTTATGTTCACGGCGATGGCCTGCGGTTTCTCCGCGCTCTGCTACGCGGAGTTTGCGTCGAAGATTCCGGTGGCCGGTTCGGCCTACACCTACGCCTACGCCTCTTTCGGCGAACTCATCGCATGGATCATCGGCTGGGATTTGCTGATGGAATACGCCATCGGCAATATCGCCGTGGCGATCTCTTGGAGCGACTATTTCACGGGGCTGCTCTCCGGCTATGGCATCAACGTGCCCGCCTACCTGACGATGGATTTCCTGTCCGCCTCGCGCGGCTACGACACCATCAACGGCCTCATCGCTCAGGGCAGCAATCTGGAAGCCGTCAACGCGATGCCCGACGTGACGAGCGGGATGAAGGAAGCTTACGCGGCGTGGACGACCGCGCCGCGCGTCGGCGGCATACCCTTCATCTGCGATCTGCCCGCGCTCGGCATCGTCTTCGTCATCACCGCGCTCGTCTATGTCGGCATCCGCGAATCAAAACGCGCGTCGAACGTGATGGTCGCTTTGAAACTCGCCGTCATCTTTCTCGTCATCGTGCTCGGCTCGTTTTACGTCAATCCCGCGAACTGGTCGCCGTTCGCGCCGAACGGGGCATCGGGCGTGCTCAAAGGCGTGGCGGCGGTCTTCTTCGCCTTCATCGGCTTCGACGCGCTCTCCACCACCGCCGAGGAGTGCAAAAATCCGACGCGCGATTTGCCGCGCGCGATGATCTATTCGCTCATCATCTGCACGACGCTCTACATCATCCTCGCGCTCGTCCTGACCGGCATGGTCAGCTACACACAGTTGCAGGTGGGCGACCCGCTGGCGTTCGTGTTCGGCCCCGAAGGCGCGAACCTGCCTTGGATGTCGGGCATCGTGGCGGTCAGCGCGGTTATCGCGATTGCGACCGTGCTCCTCGTGTTCCAACTCGGACAGCCGCGCATCTGGATGGCGATGTCGCGCGATGGGCTGTTGCCGCCGATCTTCTCAAGCATCCACCCGCGCTTCAAGACGCCGTGGTTCTCCACCATCATCACCGGCCTCGTCGTCGCCATCCCGTCGCTGTTCATGAACCTGACGGAGGTGACCGATTTGTCGAGCATCGGCACGCTGTTCGCCTTCGTGCTCGTCTGCGGCGGCGTGCTGCTCGGCGCGCACACGCGCGGGCTTGAGACGGGCGCGAACGAGCGCACCTTCGTGCCTTATATCAACTCGCAGTACATCGTGCCCGCCATCTTCTTCATCGCGTGGGGCGCGATTCTCTACTTCAACGCCGACGGCGTGCGCACGTTTTTCAGTTTCACAGACCCGACCGACCCTGCGCTCGGCGCGTGGGAAGTGTTCCGCCACAAGATTCCGCTCTACGCCTACATCGTATTGTCGTTCATCATGGTCTATTTCTGTTTCCGGCGGCGGCTCTCGCTGATCCCTGTGCTCGGCTTGATGAGTTGCTCTTACCTGATGACCGAACTCGGCATCACCAACTGGACGCGCTTCGGCCTCTGGCTCATCGTCGGGCTTGTCCTCTATTTCCTGTACGGCTACGGCCACAGCAAACTCAGCCACCCGCCCACGACGGGCGCGGCTCAATAAGCCCGCACGACGCGTGGCGCTCTAAGACGCATGAAGATTCTCGTACTCGGCGCGGGACGCATGGGACTCGGCGCGGCCTACGACCTCGCGCACAACTCCCCGGACGTTCAAGCCGTCACCGTCGCCGACATTGACGCGGAGCGCGCCCGCGCCGTCGCTACGACTGTCGGGAGCGAGCGACTCACACCCGCCGGGGTTGACGTGAACGACCACGCGCGGACGGTCGCGCTGATGCGCGGCCACGATGCGGTCGTCAGTTGCGTCACCTACTTCCATAACCTGCAACTCGCGCGCGCGGCCATCGAGGCGCGCGCCAACTTCTGCGACCTCGGCGGCAACAACGCGGTGGTCGCCTCCGAACTCGCGCTCGACGCGGAGGCGCGCGCCGCCGGAATCAACATCATCCCCGACTGCGGCCTCGCGCCCGGCATGGTCTCCGTGCTCGCGGCGCACGGCGCGGCGCGCTTCGACGAACTCGAAGCGATTCACATTCGCGTCGGCGGCTTGCCGCAAGTTCCCCGCCCGCCGCTCAACTACCAGATCGTTTTTTCCGTCGAAGGGCTGATCAACGAATACGTCGAGCGTGCGCGCGTGATTCGCGGCGGGCAGATCGTCGAGGTCGAATCGCTGACAGAGATCGAGGCTCTGTCGTTCCCGCCGCCGTTCGAGCGCATGGAGGCCTTCCAGACTTCCGGCGGCACGTCCACGCTGCCCGACACCTTTCAAGGCCGCTTGCAGGAACTCGACTACAAGACCATTCGCTATCCCGGCCACTGCGAACAATTCAAACTACTCACAGACCTCGGGCTGGCGGCGAGCGAGGAGATAGACCTCGACGGCGCGCGCGTCCGCCCGCGTCGCCTGCTCGGCGAGATGCTCCGGCGACACCTGCCCGCCGACGACCCCGACGTGGTGCTCATCCGTCTCGCCTTTCGCGGGCGCGCCGGAGGCGCAGAGGCGCGTCTGCGCTACGACATCATTGACCGCTTCGACGAGCGCACGGGCTTGAGCGCGATGATGCGGACGACGGCCTTTCCCGCCTCCGTCATCGCGCAGATGATGGCGCGCGGCGAGACGACCGGGAAGGGGGCGCGGCCACAGGAACTCATCATTCCGCCCGGCAAGTTCGTCGCCGCGCTCGCCGCGCGCGGCATACACATCAGCGAGCATCATTGATGGCATCAAGCCGCGCGGCAAGCTCGATTGAGTATCAATAAAACCGCTCGCCACCCTCAGCCCGCATTTAACCAAAACCTCGCGCCCTCTTTTGACGTTCTAAGTTTTGGTTGACGGAGCGAATTGTCATGTCCCCCGAAACGATCTTCTCCCTTTGCACCAAACTCGTTCTGCCCGGCTGGCTGCTGCTCATCTTCGCGCCGCGCTGGCGTTGGACGGCGCGTTTCATCGCGGCGTGCGTGCTGCCGCTTGCGCTCGCCGTCGTCTATCTGTTGCTCGTCGCCACCCATTTCGGGCAATCGGAGGGCGGCTTCGGCTCGCTTGCAGACGTGGGCATCCTGTTTCGCAACCCGCACAACCTGCTCGCCGGTTGGATTCACTATCTCGCCTTCGATCTCTTCATCGGGGCGTGGGAGGTGCGCGACGCACGCGCGCTGGGCATCAATCACCTGCTCGTCGTGCCCTGCCTCGTGCTCACCTTCCTGCTCGGCCCCGTCGGGTTGCTACTCTATTTCGTGCTGCGCTTTGCCCTCAAGCGCGAGTTTCTGGTCGGAGGTATGCATGAGCGCGCGTGAATTGATGCGGGAAGTTAACCGGCGCAACCCTGTGCTGGCGTGGACGGGCTGGCTGCACGTCGCGCTGCTCGTCCTGTTCGTCGTCTTCGCGTTCTTCGACGGGCGCACGGTGACCGGGGTGAACGCGTGGCTCAAGCCCGCGAAGTTCGCCATCTCAATTGCCGTCTATACTTTCACGCTCGCGTGGTTCATGCCTTACCTCGCTCACTACCGGCGCGCGGTAAAGCTTATCAGTTGGGGCACGTGCGCCGTTTTCGTCGGCGAGATAATCTGCGTCATCTCGCAGGCCGCGCGCGGCGTGCCGTCGCACTTCAACATCTCCACGGCTTACGACGCGAGCGTGTTCGGCCTGATGGGTCTGTTGATCGCCTTCAACACGCTGCTCGTCCTTCTCACCCTCGCCCTCTTCTTCGGCCAGACCGCGCCGCTCCCGCCCGCCTACCTGTGGGGCATCCGGCTCGGCATCCTGCTTTTCTTCCTCGCCAGCGTCGAGGGCTATGCGATGGTCAACAACATGGCGCACACGGTCGGGTTGCCGGACGGCGGGGCGGGCTTGCCCATCGTCAACTGGAGCACGCGCGCGGGCGACCTGCGCGTCGCGCATTTTCTCGGCTTCCACGCGCTGCAAATCTTGCCGCTCGCCGGTTACTCCTTCAGCCGGTGGCGCACAGAGACGGTGCGCCGCCACGCCGTCGCCTGCGTGCTCGCGCTCTCGCTCGTTTATCTCGCCGTCTTCTCGCTCCTCTTCTGGCAGGCATCGCAGGGACGCCCGTTGTTAGCTTGGAACTGAAGTTCGTTCTATAATCCCGCCCGCTCTGAATAAGGCTGAAACTTTTACGCCTTCCGTCCAGCCGTCCTTATCTTTCATGCCGGAGACACGTTGATGAGCCTGACTTTGATCGCGCTCGGCTTCATGATTCTGCTCGTCGCCGCCTACCGCCTCTACGGCAACTGGATCGCGCGCCAGTTCGTCTTGGACGACGCCCGCCAGACGCCCGCCAACACGGTCAACGACGGCGTGGACTTCGTTCCCACGCGCCCCTTCTATCTCTTCGCGCAACACTTCTCGGCCATCGCCGCCGCCGGGCCGATTGCGGGGCCGATCCTCGCGTGCCAGGCGTTCGGCTGGCTGCCGTGCCTCCTGTGGATCGGCCTTGGCGTCGTCTTCATCGGCGCGGTACACGACTTTACGAGCCTCGCCGCCAGCGTGCGCCACGGCGCGTGCTCCATCGCCGAGATCACGCGCGAACACTTAGGCCGTCGCGCGGGCGCGGCCATGATGGGCTTCATCTGGATCGCGCTCGTCTACGTCATCGTCGCCTTCGCGGACATCACGGCCGGCACCTTCGTCGCCGGCTCCGACGAGCTGCGGGCGACGGGCGTCGCCTTCAACCCCGGCGGCGCGGTCGCGGCGGCCAGCGTCCTCTACCGCGCGCTCTCGGTCGTGCTCGGGCTGGTGCAGAAGTACCTCGCCCCGCCGCTGTGGCTCGTCACCGCCCTCTTCGTGCCGGCGGCCTTCGCGCTCTCGT
>DASPJG010000630.1:0-7704 GCA_035628755.1 Pyrinomonadaceae bacterium | reverse complement strand
GCCGTCCGCTCCCACAGCACTTTGCCGGTCTTCCGATCTATGGCGAAGAGTTTCCACTGCTGGCTCGATCTATCGTCCGAGGCGTCGCCGTCGCCGTAGAGACCGTGCCGGAAACTGCTGTCGCCGCGCGCGCTGCTGACGGCGGTCGTGACGAAGACGCGACCGCCCCAGACGATGGGACTCGAATGCGCCAGCCCCGGAATCCTCGTCTTCCACTTGATGTGCTCGCCCTTCGACGCATTCCAACTGTGAGGCAAATTCTGGCCGTCGGCGACGCCGGACGCGTCGCGACCACGAAAGGAAGGCCAGTGGTCGTCAGGCCGCGTCTTGGCGGAGAGGTTCGTCGCACACAAAAGCAGCGCGAGCAGGCACGGGGTTAATCTCGTCTTCATGGCCGGTTCTCCTCAAGGTCTGTGCGGGGCAGGTCGCTACGGCGCGCTCTGCGAGGGGCGGGGCGCACGCCGCTGCAAATAGTAATTCCACAACAGCCGCGCGCCAACCGCCCGCCACGGACGCCACGCCTCGGCATGTGCCGTGAGTTCGAGCGGCGCGGGGCGCGACGGCAGGCGTTTCACCTCCTGCATCGCCACGGCGAGCGCGAGGTCTCCGGCAGGCCATGCGTCCGGCCTGCGGAGCGACATCAGGAGATAGATGTCAGCCGTCCAGGAGCCGATCCCTTTCACACGCGTTAAGGCGGCCTTCACTTCTGCGTCGTCCATCCCGCCTAACGCTTCGAGGCTCAGGCGTCCGACGGCTACGGCCTCGGCCAGATGTCGCCCGTAGAGAATCTTCTGGCGACTGAATCCTGCCCCCTTGAGTTGCGCATCGTGGAGCGCGAGGAAACGTTCGGGCGTGAGCGGCGAGGCCAGAGACAGGAGGCGCGCGAAGGCCGCTCTGGCCGAGGCTAGCGACACTTGCTGCTCTAAGATGATGTGAACGAGCGTCGGGAAACCCGGCTCGCGAAACCACGTCGGCGGCGTGCCGAACTCCGCCAGCAGGCGCGCGAGGTCTGGGTCGCGCCCGGCCACATCGCGCAGCCCTGCGGCGTAAGACTTTGCGTCCAGAATTTCCGGCTTGAGTTTGCGGCGCAAGAAGCGCATCAGCCTTTCCGCGACAGAAGCCCGCCAGTTATCCGTAAGCGCACGCCCGCCGCCCGTGCGTCATCGCCGCACGGCCTATCTCACTCCCTGTTCCTCTTCAATGGCCTGATCTTCGCGCTTTGCGTCTTCCATCGCCTCCGGCTCCAACTCCTCCGCGCTCTTGTTAAATTTGACGAACACGCCCCACGCCAACAGCAGCGCGGCTGCCGCGACGGCGATGGAAGACGCCTGCGGCAAGTGTGTCGGGTCGTCGTGGAGAAACTGGAAGACCGCCACCAGCGACTCGATGGAGAGCGACACGATGACGACCACCATGAACCGCGACAGGAAGCGGCGCACCCGCGTCGGCGCGCTCATCTGCGCCTCGCGCCGCACCTCTTCTTCGAGGATGGTCTGCCCCAATTCCAGCGCGGCCACCGCGATGGTCAACAGCCCCACACATTCCAGCACCGAGTTGAAACGCTCCCGCAGAGGCTTCGCCACGCCGGGATTGATCCCGCTCCACAACTCGAGCCCCGCGAAGACGATTAGCGACACGCCGCAGCACAGGAACAAAAAGATGATCGCCGAATATCCCGCCGCGAATATCCTCTGAATGATTTTCAACTCGCGCTCCCTCTCTCCGCCGCAGGGCCGTCTTCAACTCTTGCAATTGAAGGCGCGCCCCGAAACCGGAACGCGCCTTCAAACGCAAGTCTCACTCCCTAAAAGTAGTAATCACGGAGCGACCCCTCAAACCTGCCTTCGCGCAGGCAACACCTCTTGAAACCTGCGCGCCGAGCCGCACGGACACAGATCATTTCTCCCCAGCTTCTCCAGCAATTCCTTCTCGCCTCCGACCACTCTCCGCCCGCGCTTCACGCGCGTCTCGGACGGGAATCCTCGCCGCCGTTTGCTCGAACGCTCAAAAGCGATACGTCTCCTCGTGCCTGTTGCTTCTCATGATCGTGCCCTCCTTAAACAATTTACCCGCGAACCGCTGGCGCGGACGGGCGAGTATAGCAGATGAAAAAGCGCGCGGGGCGAACTACTATTCAGCCGCCGCTCATCACCGCCAGCAGGCGCGTGCTGTTGAGCAACGCGCCGCGCTTCGCGTTACAATCAATTCGCTTTGCGTAAGTTTGACGAAAAGATCGAATCGCTCGTGCGCGACCTGCCGGACGCCGAGGGCGCACGCATGTTTTACGAGCGGCTCGCGGCGGACGACGCGCGGGCGGCGCAGAAACTCGCGCGCGACGAGGGGCTGCTGTCGGACGCGCTCGCGCTCGCGGCATGGAGTCCGCTGCTGGGGACGACGCTCGCGCAAAACCCGGATTATTTGAGTTGGCTTGCGCGCGAACGCGCCGACACGCACGTCAGGACGACGGAAGAATTGGGCGAGTCGCTCGCGCGTTTCAGCCTGACGCATTCGCAAGTCGAGCCACAGGTCGTGCTCGCGCGTTTCCGGCGGCGCGAGTTGCTGCGCATCTACCTGCACGACCTGCGCCGCACCAACTCAATCGTCGAGACGACGGAAGAACTCTCGAACCTCGCCGATGCCGTGCTCGCCTACGCGCTCAATCTCGCGCGTCAGGAGTTGGACAACCGCCACGGCGCGCCGCTCTGCACGGACGAGCGCGGGCGCAAGACGACCGCGAGCTTCTGCGTCGTCGCGCTTGGCAAACTCGGCTCGCGCGAACTCAACTACGCCTCCGACATAGACCTCCTCTTTCTCTATTCCGACGACGGCCACACGTCGGGCGCGGGCGAGCGTGGCCGAACGACCAACCGCGAATACTTCAACCGCCTCGCCGAACGCATGACGCGCATCGTCGGCCAACAGTCGGGCGAGGGCGCGGCCTATCGCGTTGACTTGCGCCTGCGCCCGCACGGGCGCGACGGTGCGCTCAGTTGTTCGCTTGCGGAAGCCCTGCGCTATTACCGCGCGAAGGCGCAGGCTTGGGAACTGCAAACGCTGATCAGGTCGCGCGCCGCCGCCGGGACGGCCACACTCTACACGCGCTTCGCCGCAGAGGTGCGCGCGCGCGTCTACACGCACGCCGCCTCGGTCGAAGCCGCGCTCGGAAACGTCCGCCTCGCCAAGCAGAAGATCGACCGGCAGCACGCCGCGGGCGCGCGCGGCTTCAACGTCAAACTCGGGCGCGGCGGCATCCGCGAGATCGAGTTCATCGCGCAAGCCCTCCAACTCGCCCACGGCGCACACGACACCTGGCTGCACGCGCCGCACACGCTCATCAGCCTCGGACGCCTAGCCGACCGCCGCCTCATCAGCGAGCGCGAGCGCACCGAACTCTCCGACGCCTACGCCTTCCTGCGTATGCTCGAACATCGCCTGCAAATGGAGCACGGCCTGCAAACACATTCTGTCCCCGATGAAGAGGGGCGGCGCACGCTCGTCGCGCGGCGGATGAATTTCAGCGGACAAGACGCACTCGCCGAATTCAACCGCGCGCTCGAACTCCACACCGCGCGCGTGCGCGCCGCTTACGAACACGTCTTCGGCGAAACTCAGGCGACCACGCCCTCCGCCACCACGCCGCATGATGAAACCGCGACGCCCGCCGCTGCCGCGACGACGCACGAAGCGGCGATACGCGATGCGACAGGCGAAACCGTGACGGACGCCGCGACCGGCGACGACGGCGAGATACGCACCACCGCAACGCGCGACCCGCTCGCCGACGCCGCTGCCGACGCCGCGAGCCGCGTTCACGCCAACCGCCGCGCCGCGACGTTTAGCGAGCCGCGTCTCGAAGCGGCAACGGGCGCGCACGCGGATGCCGCCGCGACACTCGCCGCCGCGCAAGTCTTCGCGCCCCGCCTCATTGACGATGGCGGCCATGTCAGCCCCTACGCGCGCGAGACGGAAGCCGCCGCCACCGTGCGCGTCGCGCGTCTCATCAACGAGGCGGCGCACGCCTCGCTCAACGCACGCCGCGCGCTCTCCTACGTCGCGCGCGTCGCCGCCTCGCTCGACAAGTCGAACACGAGCGTCGAACTCTCGGAGGAAAGTTTGCGCGCCCTCGTCCGTCTCTGCGGCGCGTCCGAATTCTTCGGAGAGATGATCGCGGGCAATCCTGCGTTGATCCCCGCGCTGCTCACGAGCAGGGAAGCGGTTCGAGAGCGCGATTACCGCGCGTTGCTGCGGCGCGAGATTGATCGCGAGTCGAGTTTTCGCGGGGAGTTGATCGCGCTGCGCCGCGCCTGGGCGCAACTGCTGGTCGAGACGGGCGCGCGCGACGTGAGCGGCGAGCTTTCGCACGCAGAGGCCAACCGCCTGCAAACCGAACTCGCCACGGCAAGCATCAACGCCGCCTACTTCATCGCGCGCCGCGAAATGGCGCGACGTTACGGGAACCTCGCGGCGGGGCCTCGCCTCTCCGTCCTCGCGCTCGGACGCCTCGCCAGCGGCGGGATGGACTACGGCTCCGATCTCGATCTCGTGATCGTCTACGACGCCGAAGTGCCTTCGCCCGTCCGCTCGCTGACGCGCGACGAAGCCTACACGCGCCTTGTCGAGTTGATGGTCTCGGCTCTGTCGAGCCTGACGCGCGCAGGCTATCTCTACCGCGTGGACTTGCGCCTGCGTCCCGACGGGAAAAACGGCGCGCTCGTGCGTAGCTCGGCATCGTTCGTCGAATACCTGCGCACGCGCACGAACGTCTGGGAGTGGCTCGCTTACGTGAAACTGCGCGCCGTTGGCGGCGACCTCGAACTCGGGCGCGCGGCAGAGCGACAGGCGAGGCGTGCGATCCACGCGGCGGCGCGCGCCTGTGATCGAGAGGAGTTGCGGCGGGAGACGCGCCGCGTGCGCGAACGGCTCGAACGCGAGCGCGGCGCGCGGCAGGGCGCGGCGCGCGGCGCGATTGACATCAAGTTTGGCGCGGGCGGCATGCTCGACGTGTACTTTGCCACGCGCTACCTGCAACTCCGCGACGAGGTGACGGACGAAGGCGCGGATCGTTCGACGCAGACGACGCTCGCGCGCCTCAGAGACGCCGGTTCGCTGGATGCGGAAACCTACCGTCAGTTCTCAGAAGGTTACGCCACCCTGCGCACGCTCGACCATCACCTGCGGCTCATCGCGGGGCGTTCGTCGCGACTGCCCACCGCGCCCGACCACGCCGTCCTCAGAGACCTCGCGCGCTCCGTCGGCCACGATTCAGCCGCCGCCCTCACGGAAACCCTGCGCGCCCGGATGGCCTCTCTCCGCGCGGCCTACGAACGCATCACCGCCGGTCAGGATCAAGCCGGATAGGCTTACCTGTAGAGTCTCCGTTCTGTGATATTCTCGCGCACACCGGAGGACAAAATTCATGGAAGATGCTGACAGGGTGCGTGCGAACACTGCCCCGGAGGTCAACGCGCAAATTGACGGCGACATCGAGCGGCGCGTGCGCGAGTTTGGCGCACGCGGCGAGGAAGATATTACGCGCCGCATAGACGAGCTAGACCGCGAATGGGACATGGAGCGTTGGCTCGAAACGAACGCCTCTGCGCTCGCCTTTGCGGGCGTCGTGCTCGCCGCCACGCACAGTAAGAAATGGCTGGTCGTGCCGGGCATTGTCCTGCCGTTTCTGTTTCAACACGCCGTACAGGGGTGGTGTCCCCCGGTTCCGCTTTTCCGTCGTCTGGGCGTGCGCTCACGCGAGGAGATAGACCGTGAGCGGTACGCCTTGAAAGCCCTGCGCGGCGACTTTGAGGAAACCGGCAGGGCGCGGCCTGAATCGGCTCTGGCAGCCGTGAAGGCGTAGGCGAGTGACAGGGGACGGGGAGACGCTATGAAGCGCGCGGCGCGGTCGAGTCTGCGCGATAGCAGGGCTTGAGGTAGGCCATGCGTCTCAACCCGTCAGGGGCAAAGTTTTTCGTGGAGACGCTTCAGCGGATTGCGTGCGGCTCGTTGAGACAAACTCCCGCTTCCATGTCATGCCTCGCGGGGCGCGTCGCCCGTCTCTTCGTGCCAGCAGCGCACGCACCAGAGATGGCGCGCGGCGCGTTCTTCGATGGTCAAGCCGGCGGAGGCGGGCAGGCGTCGCACGATCTCGCGCTCCTCTTCCGAGAGTTCGCCCCACGCGCGCAATCGCGCGGCGTCGCAGCGCGGGCATCCGGGTTCGGCTGGTGTCATGTTCGTAACTCCGCTTTCGGTTTGAGTGTCCCAATGAAGACGGGGTAATATCGTCGCCGTCTTTATCATAATCTCTGAACAACAGAAAGCTGCCTGACAAATGATCCAGAACGGTCGTTTCCGTGCGCTCCTTCTGCCCGCCGCCCTGCTCGTCCTCTCACTTTCAACCAACTCGACGGCGCAGCGCGACGATTCGCGTTTCGACTTCTACGCGCGCAGCCCTTACCGCGAGAACGTGCCGCGCCCGCAAGCCACGACGCGCTTCGACGTGGGCGACTTTCACACGAACTACGCGACGATGGAACGCGTCATCGAGCGCATCGCCGAGACCGCGCCCGACCGCGTGCGCATCACCGACATCGGCGAGACGAACGAGCACCGCATGATGCACCTGCTCGTCATCTCCGCGCCGGAAAACTTGCAGCGGCTCGACCGGATCAAAGCCGACATCGCACGCCTCGCTGACCCGCGCGCGACTTCGGCGCAGGAGGCCGCGCGCATCGCACGCGAAACGCCGCTCATCTCCTTTATGAGCTACACGATTCACGGCAACGAGTCGGCGTCGTTCGAGGCGATGATGCAGGTCGTCTATCAACTCGCCGCGTCGAACGAACCGGCGACGCTCGACATCCTGAAAAACACGGTCGTGCTCGTCAACGTCTGCTCGAACCCCGACGGCCACGAGCGTTTCGTCACTTGGTACAACTCCTTCGGCACGGGCAACCCCGACCCGCTGGCGAGCGAGCACCGCGAGCCGTGGTCGATCTGGGGGCGCACGAACCATTACCGCTTTGATCTCAACCGCGATAATCTCGCGGGCACGCAGGTGGAGACGCGCAACCTGCAACGCGCCTACCTCGACTGGAATCCGCAAATCTTCGTGGATCATCACGGCCAGCCGTCGCAGTATTTCTTCCCGCCCGCCGCGCTGCCCGTCAACCCGAATTTGCCGCCCGCGCAGACCGCGCGCTGGCTCACGGAGTTTGGCCGCGCCAACGCCGCGCAGTTCGACGCGCGCAACTGGGACTATTACGTCCGCGACGTGTTCGATCTCTTCGGCCCCTTCTTCTGGGACTCCTGGCCTGCCCTGAACGGCGCGACCGGCATGACTTACGAGACGGACGGCGGCGGCACGAAGGGCTACGCGTGGCGGCGTGACGACGACACGATTGTCACTTTGCGTTCGGCCATTGCCAAGCACTTCGTCGCCTCGCTCACGACGCTTGAAACGGCGGCGCGCAACCGCGAGGCGCGTCTCAAAGATTTCTACGAGTTCAAACAAAGCGCGCTGGAAGAGGGACGGCGCGAGGGGATGCGGCGCATCGTGTTCCTGCCCGGGCGCGATGCGGCGCGCGCCGCCGATCTGGCCGACGTGCTCCTGCGTTCCGGGATCGAAGTGAGCGTCGCCAGCGAACCGTTTCGCTCGACGAGCGCGCGCGCCTACACGGGCGGCGCGACAGCCACGGCGGCGACGCGCAC
>DASPJG010000629.1:0-2702 GCA_035628755.1 Pyrinomonadaceae bacterium | reverse complement strand
GTCCGGCAAAGTTTCGTAAACGTTGGCACGGAAAAGTCAGGAGTCGCGCAAAACAACGCGCGCAATTGCGCGTACATCGTAGCGGGTGCGACGCGCCGTGAGATGATCGACGGACACGGGGCGCGCGAGGCAGTGGAAGGGAGGCGCGGTAAACGGATGGCAACTTACAGAGACCCTGTGCGGGTGTTCGCGCCGCTCGAAGTCGTGGAGCGCCTGTTAGAGATTCGCGAGGAGTGCGGCTACACGGCGCAACTCTTCGTCCGCTCGGCCGAAGACCTGGCAGCCTACTTCGACTCGTACGGCTTCGACGTTTACGCCTTCTACCCGACGACGGCCGAGTTCCACTACGGCAACTACCGCGCGCCGCTCGCGCCGGGCGGCGATCACGCGCACAACTCAGTAACGGCCCACTAAAGTTCTTCCCGACCAACGTACCAAGCGCGGGGGCTCGGCCTCAATGAGGCCAGCCCCCGCTTCTCATTTTATCGCTTTGCGGTGAGCCGACTCGCATCTGGGTGCATGCCATTGTTGGGCCGCCGCCGCGAGTAATTAACAATTGAAGTAGCGGATAGGGTTTTGCCCATGACGTACGGGCATGCGTTTGCCAACGTATTTCTTTCGGATCGTTTCTGGTGCGACCTTCCCGATGAATTCGGAACGCCCGTCGTGAGTTTCTTGGAAATCGTCGCCCTGCAACTTCTCCCTCTCCCTCCAATAGCGTCTAGTTTCTTTCGTCGCCGGTATCCACCGCTCAACTTGATAGACCTCTTTAATCTCTCCTTGATAGACGGCAAATGCGTAGTGCGCTCTATTTGCACGATCTCGGTTAAGCCGCCACATGCTGCGGGTGGCTTGTAATAAATCGTCTGTGTTTTTCACGCGCGGGTATTGCCGATTGATGTTGATTGCTACCACTGGCTCATCAATATTTGCCGTCAGAGTGGGAAATGTCTCGGTCGCAGGCGCGACCTGCTCCGTGCCAGTGGTTGGCTGGTTCAGACCGAGCGTGATGTATGTGTTTTTGTCCTTACGTCCCCACATAGTCAGTTATTCTCAGCTACATGAAGGCAGCCCAGCACCCAATTATGTTGAGCTAATTTAGAGCGCCTTGGCGACGACGAATGTCACGTCGTCGCTGGAGCCGCGGCCGCCCGTCCATTCGAGGATGTCTGCGTGGAGGAATTTGATTAGTTCTCTCGCTGTTAGGTGGCGGCCTTCCCTCACCTTCTGCTCGAAGCGGTCGCGGCCGTACTCGCAGCCGTCCGCGCTCGCGGCCTCGGTCGCGCCGTCCGTGTAGAGCACCAAGGTCTGGCCGGATTCGACCGGCAGGTAGTACTCGTAGTAGCGCGTGTCGCGGAACATCCCCAGAGGGATGCCGCCGCGCTCGATGAAGCGGGCGTTGCCTTCCGAATCCATCAGGAGCGGCGGGTTGTGGCCGGCGTTGGCGTAGGCCAGCGTCTTGTTCGTCGCGTCGAGCACGCCGTAGAAGGCCGTCACGAACTGGTTGTTCTCAATCGACTCCCAGAGCAGGTAGTTGACCTTGGAGATGGCGATGTTCGGCGCGTAGCCGATCTGGATGACCGTGCGAAGGCACGCGCGCAGGAAGGCCATCAGGAGCGCGGCCGGCACGCCCTTGCCCGACACGTCGGCGATCACCAGGCCGAGGTGGTCTTCGTAGATTTGGACGAAGTCGTAGTAGTCGCCCGACACCTCTTCGGTCGAGAAGTTGTAGGCGCTGATGTCGAAGCCGGGGAGTTTGGGGTCGCGCGGCGGGAGCAGTTCGAGTTGGACGTGGCGCGCGACTTCGAGCTGCGCCTGAAGGCGCTTGCGCTCGACCGAGTGCTGGTAGAGCATCGCCTTCTCGACGGCGATGGCGACCTGCGAGGCGAGTAAGCTTAGGACTTCGAGGTCGTCGGTCGTGTAGGCGTTCGGCTCGTCGGATTCGAGATCGAAGACGCCGATCACCTGCTCGCTCGAAATGATGGGCGCGACCATCTCGGAGCAGGTCTCGCGGCGCGCGTTGACGTAGCGCGGATCGAGCCGCACGTCCGCGACGATCAGCGGCTCGCCCGTCTTGGCGACGTGGCCGATCAACCCTTCGCCCACCTTCAGGTGCAGCTCGCTCATCTCCTCCACGTCGTAGCCGCGCACGGCCGTCTTGCTGAACGTCTTCAAGGCCGACGGCTGGCACTTGCCCTCCGCGCCCGGCTCGCACTCGACGAGGTAGATGCCCGCCGCGTCGTAAGGCAGCAGCGACCCGAGCGTGTCCATCACGAGGTTGACCACCTCCTCCACGTCGAGCGAGCGGCTGATCTTCTTCGTGATGTCTAGGAGCAGGCGCAGCTTGTCCACGACGGACAACTCCGACCGCGCCGCGCCCGCGATTTTTGTGTCTTCCTGTGCCATGGCGATCCGGCGAGGGATTATAGCGATAAATGTGTCAGTTGTCCGTGGCCGGTGGTCGGTTGGCTAAATCACTCGCGACGCGCGCGCCGCCTTCGAGCGCGGCGTCGGTCAGCAATGAAAACTCGACGGCGGCGGCGGCGCGCTGGCGGAAGTAGTCGTTAACGTCCGCGGGGAGCGCGACGCGCGCGAGGCGCAGGCCGCGCGCGGCGAAGAGTTCTTCGTAGCGTTCGGCGGCGCGGCGGCCGGCCGCGTCGGGGTCGAGTGCGGCGACGACGCGGAAGCGCGCGAGCGGCGCG